>CALUQF010000010.1 GCA_944322835.1 Candidatus Gastranaerophilales bacterium
CTCCCGCAAGGGGCGAGGGAACTGCCCCGCCAGACGTGGAGTGAAGTAGGTTGGGTGTAACCCAACAATAACTACTAATCCAAATCTGAATAGGGATAGTAGTTCTATATTGATTAAAAAAAACAGCACCGTTGTAATTTTTAATATGTTTCATAACAATAAAAAATAATGCAATTAATTTATTTTGTTGGGTTACACCCAACCTACGGTACTAATTGCCCTATCCCTCTGCAAGTACAACAGTAAAATCACTTCCGACAGAGAAGGTTTCTGTAGGGTCATAAATAAACTGCATATTATCTAATTCCGGCATTTTTTTCTGAAGCCAGTTAAAGAAATCAACAGAAACAGCATTTTTATTCGCAACAAAACGTGTATGTGAAAGATGCGTAATTTTTAGCATATTAACCTCAAACCCAAGTTCATTGAGTTTTTCTTTCATTGCCATAGCCTCTTCTTCCTTTTTAGGCGAATACATAATCCCGCCTTTGAATTTTGTTCCGTCCAAAGTCGGCTTATCGCGATAAATCATTCTGTTAATAACTTCCTGCGTTTTTTGGGGGTCTAAAATCCAATAACTTATATATCCTCTCTGATTAGGAGCACCCGGAAGCGTTGCTATTTCAATTTTATTTTCATCAACACTTCTTGCAAAAGCAGCATATTGCGAAAGCTCATAAAAACTCATGTCTGTTTTTACATATGTATTACAAATATTTAAGACTTCCGGGATTTTAGTGATTACTTGCGGTGAATGAAGTTTTTCAAACAGACTCCTCATAAACCACTGCTGGCGCTGTGTTCTTCCAATATCTCCGAGCCCATCTTTTCTGTATCTCAAATAACCTACAGCTTGTTTACCGTTCAAAACTGTATTCCCTTTTGGAAGGTCAATATGAAGTTTTCCGGCATAATCGTGATAACGCATAGGTTTTTCAACATAAATAGGAATTCCTCCAAGTGCATCAACTATTTTTTCGACAGCTTCATCATGAACAATAATATACTTATCAATTTTTATTCCAAAAGTTTCTTTAAGTGTTTTTTTGACTAAGTCTACACCGCCTAATGCGTGAGCAGAATTAATTTTTTGAATCCCGTGATTATCCGGAAGATAAACTTTGCTGTCACGCGGAATAGAGATTGCATTAATTGACTTTGTTTTAGGATCTATATTTACAATAACAATTGTATCTGAACGTGTTCCTTCCCACATTTTAGTACCTTCACCATTTGAATCAACGCCAAGAAGCAGTATATTCTGCCTTCTCGGTGAAAACGGCACTTCAAAGTTTTTTCGTTCTTTAGAGGAAAAGAATTCATTTGCATTATTAGCATCCGAATTAAAATTATTTAAGAAAAAATTATTCTCAACAACTGTTACACAAACTATTACTGCGCATAATACAGCCAGTACTATTGTAAACAAAAGTTTTGCAAAATTAGAAGTTCCTTCACGTTCTTCGCGAATATTTTTCAGAAATTCTTTATATTCTTCCTGTTGATTATTATCATTAGCTATTTTCATCTATTTATACTCTCTATAAAAAATTATATTTTAAGCATATACTAAAATCAATTAGAGATTTTTCCATTTCCTCTATTGCAAATGTAACATTTTTCAAGTACAAAGAAGTTATGAAAAAGAGAATTCTTTTTATAAATTTTGGCGGTCTCGGTGATGAAATCCTTTTTCTTCCTTCAATAATTTCTGTAAAAAAAGAGTTTCCAGCCTCTGAAATTACACTCGCGCTGGAAGAGAGAAGTAAGGGTATAACTGGACTTACGGATATTATAAATGGAACTCTGTTTGCCAATATCAAAGGAAAAGGTAAGTATTTAGAGCTTTTAAAATTACTCTTTAAGATTTGGACTAAAAAATTTGATATAGTAATTTCATCCGGCTCAAATAAATTTATTTCGATATTTTTGTTTTTAACATTTATAAAAAAGCGTTACGGATATAATACGGGTAAACTAAGCGAACTCTTGCTTACAGAAGCGGTTAAATTAAATAAAAACCAATACGCTGCTATGATGTATCATGATTTAGTCCGCCCATTGACTGGTATTGTTACAGAGCTTCCGCAAATAAATGTTGAAAAAAAAGAGGCTGATGCTGATACCGTCTTAATCCACCCGGGAGTAAGTTTATTAAGTGTCCGAAAAAATATGATAAAAACAATTCCTGCAAAAGTTTGGGCAGAAGTTGTAGAAAAGCTTGCCGAGCGAGGCAAAAAGGTTATCCTTGCCGGCGGCCCTGATGATAAAGAGACGATTGATACAATTGTAAATACTGTTTCTTCTGAAAAATTCGTTAATATGTACGGCAAGACAAAAAATCTTCGGGAGTTGGCGGAGTTAATATCAAAAGCTGAAATCTTTTTATGTTCTGATTCGGCTCCACTGCATATTGCATCTGCCCTTGGAGTAAAAACATATGTAATTTTCGGCTCCACCGATGATAAAAAGTTAATTCCTCCAAACGGTAAGGTTATTCCAATCAAGTCAAAAACCTGCACTTGCCCTTTAAGGCCTTGTCTTTGGGAAAGGAGACAAACTACTTGCGAAAGTTTGGATTGTTTAAAAATATCTGCCGACGATATTATCCAAACCATATTAAAGGATTATTGATAAATTTATAAAATATGATATTATTAAATTATAATTATTAATAGGAGAGCTTATATGAAAAAATTTGGATTTACTCTGGCGGAAGTATTAATTACTCTTGGAATTATAGGTGTTGTAGCTGCGCTCACTACACCAGCGTTAATTCAAAATACCGGGACGGCTAAGGTTGGCCCTACGTTAGCTAAAGTTGTTTCAACTCTGGAACTTGCTAATGAATCAATATTAAAAGATGAGGAAGCTACTCGACTAAGTAGTGTAGCTGAAAATACAGATGAGTATATGGAATTATTATCAAGATATATTAGTGGAGGTTCATATAATAATGAAGAACTTGCCGCTTCTGATTTTAATCCAACTCCTACAACTTGGACTGGTTCTGCGTTATTTCCAGAAATGGGACTAAATTATAATGAGTTTAAAGAGTTTCATTTTGCTGATAGCATTAGCTTATTAATTGCTGCGTCAGCACAAGATCTTGGTTTTTATCGTTCAAAAGGTTCTTTTACAGGTGCTTATGGTGTATTACTTGTTGATATAAATGGTATTAAATCAAAGCCAAATGTTGCCGGAAAAGATATCTTTTTTTTCAATGTTGATAGAAGCGGACAAATAATACCTATGGGAAGTAACACAGAGGCTTGGTTATATAATAATGATAATAATAAATATTCTTCTGAAAATAGTTCTCGGTCTTGCAATGAAAATAATGTTACTAGTGGATTAGGTTGTGCGGGATCTATCTTTGAAAATAATTTAAAAGTTATTTATCAATAATAAATAAAAAACCGTCTCTCAAGTTGAGAGACGGTTTTTTTATATTAAACTCAACTGTTTTTCAAAATGTTTTCTTAAAAAAGACGGACGATGGTATTTACAAAGTCCGTATTTATCTATTGCATCAAGATGTTCTTTAGTTAGATATCCGGCATTTTTTGCCCAATTATACATTGGAAATTCTTCATGAAGTTTTTGCATATAGCGGTCTCTGGAAACTTTTGCCAAGATACTTGCTGCAGCTATTGAAGCAGATTTTGAGTCGCCTTTTATTATAAACTTTTGGGGATAAGAAAAGTTTTTTATTAATTTATTCCCGTCTACAAGAACATAAGAATTCGGATTATTTATTATTGAAGAACAGGCAGAATTCATGGCTTTTAGTGACGCATTTAAAATATTAATCTTTTCTATCTCTTCAACTTCTACACACACTATTTTATTAAGAGTATTGTTTTTTATTACATCATAAATAGACTCGCGTTTTTTTTGAGAAAGCTTTTTTGAGTCATTTAAGATTTCTAAATCTTTGATAAGTGCAGGAGTAATTTTTTCAAAGCAGACAGCAGAAGCGAACACTCCGCCGGCCGCGGGTCCGCGGCCGGCCTCATCTGTGCCTATAATAAGCTTATTAAAGCTTTTATCAAATTCAAATAATTCTTCTGACGACATATTATCCGATTACCGGTGCGACAAATGTTCTTGCTGCCAAATCTTTATCAAGCATTAGAAGAGCCTTCTTATCATCACCTATTAATCTTAATGTTGCTAATACTCCGCCTACAGAAGCTTCTTCTTCTACCTGTTCTTTTATATACCAGTCAAGAAGATGCATTGCAGCTCTATCTTTTACCTCTTCAGCTACATCCATTACATGATTTATTCTTGAAGTTACATACTCTTCATGTCTCAAAACGTGTTCAAAAACTTCTAATGGAGTATTCCCTTCTACAACCGGTTTTTCTATTGCTCTCAAATCAATTTTTCCGCCTCTGTCGTTCAGATAATTAACCATTCCCATAGCGTGAGCGTGTTCTTCCTGAACCTGAACATCAAACCAGTTTACGAAACCCTGAAGATTAAGTTCCTGAAAATAAACTTTCATTGCAAGATAAAGATATTCAGAATAGAATTCTTTATTAATCTGGTCATTAAAAGCTTCTTGTAATTTTTCATCTATCATATAAATACCTCCTGTTATTCTTAAAGTTATTTTAGCACAAAGAATTTGCAAAATATTTAATGATATCGGAATATAAAAAAGACCCCTCACCCGAATTTCTAAGTTTCGCCTAAGCTCAACTTGAAATTCTTCCCTCTCCCACAAGGGGCGAGGGAACCGCTCCACCAGGCGTGAAACCTGTCCGCTTCTTCAAAATTATGATAAAATATTTTTATGTTTAAGTATTTTTTAATAATTTGTGCATTGTTATTTATCTGGTCATTTTTTATTGAACCAAATCTTCTTTTTATAAAGAGATACAAAATTCCGGAGCTTGGAGATATGAAAATTATTTTTGCAAGTGATTTTCATATAGCAAAGGGGGAGAAAAAGAGGTTAGAAAAAATAGTTAATACAATTAATGATGAAGAGGCTGATTTAGTTTTACTCGGCGGTGATTTTATCAAGGGTCATGACGGAAAACATACTTTAGCTATAGAGGAGCAAGCGGAAGTTTTAGGAAGGATTAAATCTCCTGTTATTACTGTTTTAGGTAATCATGACGGATGGTTTAATAAGGGCAGGGTAAAAAGCGCTTTAGAAAAAGAGGGAATAAAAGTTTTAATAAATTCAAATACAAAGTTTGAAAATATTTTTATTGCAGGCGTTGAAGATATTCAGACAGGCAATCCTGATATAAAATCGGCTTTAAAAGACACAGAGTCTCCGAGAATTCTTTTATCACATAGTCCTGACATTTATTATGATGTAGAAGAAAAAGTTGATTTAATCCTTGCCGGCCACGTACACGGAGGTCAGGTTTATATTCCGTTTTTAGGGGCTCCTGTTGTTCCTTCAAAATACGGTTCAAAATTCTCAAGAGGAATAATAAACGAAACACATAATAAAATGATTATAACAAAAGGTTTAGGAACAAGCATTTTACCAATCAGATTTTGTTCTGTACCGGAAATTATAGTTTTGAATTAATTTTTTTGTGGAGCAAGCTCCACACTACTACTAACAAATCCGGCGCCGCGAGCGTGTTATGCGTCAGCATAACGATAGCGAGCGAAAAGTGCAGGCTTGCCTGCTGCATCCATTAAATCTCACGCCCGTAAGGGCGTAGAAAACAACAGCATTTTTCTTCTTTTTTGCTTCGTTTTTTCTTCTTTTGATGCTTAAAAGAAGAAAAAATGAAGGAATAAAGTAAGATTAATTATGTTAATATCAGCCAATGCATGACGTAATATTTTTGAATTTATTTAGCAGGCAATAAATTTCTATATTCCAAAATTAATTTGAATATTTCTTTTTGCTTTTCTGATATAACTTTAAGTACCGATGCAGCATGAGATACTTCATCTACCTCAGAGTTTTCTTCGCAATAAAATAATAGAGTATCTATTATATAACTATTATCCACTATTTCTGTCTCAAGTTGACTAAGCTTTGTTTCAAATATTTCTTCCATAATTCTCCTTTAAAGTAAGGTTTAACTATTAACATATATATATTATCACATTTTAAATATAAAATCGATTACTTTTTATATTCTATTTTTAAATATACAACAAAATTCAGCCATGTACTACAATATTGAAAAGAGGATATTAATAGTGGAACATTTTAAACCTGTAAAATCTGATAAAGAAAAAGTATTAGTTAGTGTTAGGCTGAATGTTGATATACTTGAAAAAATAGACGAACTTTCTGCAAAGGCAGATATAAGCCGTAATGAATTTATTGTTCAATGTATTCAATATTCACTTAAGAATATTAAAAATAATTAATTATAATAGAAAATATTTTTTTAAATTTTTCAAATGCTAAAAATTTAAAATATTAATAATAATTATTATTAATATATATTTATTAATTATTTATATAATTCTTAATCTTCTTCTTAAGCTGCTACTATTTGTTCAAAACTGTCTGAAAGTATTATGAATATTGAATTTCTTCATGTTCAAAACTTGTAGATTAGATGTAGAAAACTTGAAAGTTTTGAACATTTTTGAACACAATAAAAAAAAATTTTTCATCTCCCTGTTCAAAACTTCCGACTTTTGAACATGTTTTCTACATACTTTTGAACATTTAACATAATTTATTTTTATTGTATAATCACCATATAATTTTTTATAAAATTAGGAGAAACGAATGAAAGTTAGTGTAAGAGTACCTGCAACATCTGCCAATATAGGCCCTGGATTTGACTGTTTGGGATTCGCGCTTCCTATATATAATACAATAACTATAGAAGAAACAGTTTTACCTGGAACAGGTATTGAAATTAACATGATGACTGAAGATGAAGATGTCATTGACGAAATGAGTTTTGATGATATTCCAAAAGATGAAAACAATATAGTTTATAAAGCAGTAGAGATGCTTTATAATTCAATCGGCCAGGAACCTTCCGAATTAAAAATAAATATCCAATCACAAATTCCAATAACAAGAGGTTTAGGAAGTTCTGCTGCAGTAGTAGTTGGAGGTTTAATTGCTGCAAACAAGCTTTTAGGTTCTCCTGCGGATGAAACAGCTTTGTTATCTATAGCAACAGAAGTTGAAGGACATCCTGATAATGTTGCACCTGCTATATTGGGCGGATTTGTTTTATCATCTCAAGAAGATGACGGTTCTATTATATGCAGAAAATTACCCTGGCCCGAGGAATGGGATATTACTGTTTGTATTCCTGATTTTGAATTGTCTACAAATATAGCACGCTCAGTTTTACCTGCTAATGTTCCGATGCAGGATGCGGTTTATAATGCCAAACATCTTGCTATGCTTGTTGAAGCTGTTAATACTAAAGATGAAAAATTAATGAAAATTGCGCTTCAGGATAAACTTCATCAGCCTTATAGAGAAAAACTTGTTCCGGGAATGAAAGAAATCATAGAAGCTTTTAAACATGAAGACGGAGTTCTTGGGTGTGTTTTATCGGGAGCTGGTCCTACAATGCTGGTGATTTCCCATAAGTATGATTTGGATAAAATCAAATCAACAATTAAAGATATTTGGGAACCTCAAAGTATTAAATCAGAAGTGAAAACTTTCAAAATTGAACAAAAAGGTGCTGAAGTTATAGAATAGAAATAAAATATATCGGCTTCTGAAATAAAATGAAAACCTGTTTTGCAAAGATTAAAAATACTATTTTTTATTAAAAGAATTTTATTCTATTTTTTCAAAATCTATAGCGCCATGTTTACACCACGGACAAATAAAATCTTCCGGAAGTATTTCGCCTTCATAAATATAACCGCAGATTTTACATCTCCATCCTTTTTTGTTTGTTTGTTGCGGTTTAGGTTTGATATTATTTTGATAATATGTATAAGTAATAGCCGGTTCATTTGACAAAATCTCTGCAGCAACAAGTTGTGCTACAAAGAGTGTATGGGATTCCAAATCTATTTCCTGTTTTACATAAGCTGACATATAGGAATTTGTATTTTGTGTAATGTATAAAACTCCATTCGGACTTCTTTTTGTATCAAAAAAATCTGCAAACTTGTTTGTATCACGTCCAGAATGAAATCCAAAATGTTCAAATAGTTCAAATTTTGCGCTTTCTGACAGAATTGAAATATTGAACTTTTTAGTTCTTTGAATCATTTCGTTTGTATAATTTTTTTTATTAACCGCGATTGCTATTTGTAGAGGATTTGATGTTACCTGCATTACAGTATTAATAATACATCCGTTGTCTTTTTCGCCTTCATTTGCCGTTAGAACATAAAGTCCGTATCCAATATTAAATAAAACTTTATTATCCATATAAAACTCCCTTTTTTTACCATGCTATTACAGAAACAGTATTTATGCAATAAACTTTGGTTAATTGTAAGCTGGGTAAATATACTATAAAAATATAAAAGATTAATGCGCTAATAATATTCAGTGTTAATTTAAGAAAAAATTAAGAGAAAGGAAAGTCTTGCAGTATGTGCAAGACTCAAAAATATACATTTACCCCAATAACTTTATACCATACTTAAACACGTTTGTCAACCAAAAATTTAATTAGGCTGATTTACGCGTTACTAGGCGTTATTGGCCAATTTTTCACGCACAAGTGTTTCAACCTGATTTAATATTTCGGGATTTGCAGCCAAGAATTCTTTAGCCTTATCTCTTCCCTGACCAAGTTTATCGTCATTAAAACTAAACCATGATCCTGCTTTTTTTACAATATCCAAATCAACAGCTACATCAAGGATATTGCCTATTTTGCAGATACCTTTTCCAAATATTATATCAAATTCTGCTGTTCTAAACGGCGGAGCTACTTTATTCTTAAGAATTCTAACTCTTACATGGTTTCCGATATCTTCACCATCGCCTTTTAAACCTTCAACACGTTTTATTTCCAAACGAACAGATGCGTAATATTTCAAAGCATTACCGCCTGTAGTTGTTTCAGGATTACCGTACATTACACCAATTTTTTGTCTCAATTGGTTAATAAAAATTACAGTAGTATTTGTTTTACCTATAATACCAGTTAGTTTTCTTAAAGCTTTAGACATTAATCTTGCTTGCAAACCCATTTGCTGGTCTTCCATAGAACCTTCTATTTCAGCTTTAGGAACAAGAGCTGCAACAGAGTCTACAACAATAACATCAACTGCACCTGAACGTACAAGTTCTTCTGTAATATCAAGAGCTTGTTCTCCTGTATCAGGTTGGGAAATTAAAAGTTCATCAACATTTACACCTAAATTTCTTGCATATTCAGGGTCGAGAGCATGTTCAGCATCAACAAATGCCGCAATGCCGCCTTTTTTTTGACATTCAGCAACAATATGCTGTGCAAGAGTTGTTTTACCAGAAGATTCAGGACCGTAAATCTCAATAATTCTTCCGCGTGGAATTCCTCCGACACCAAGTGCAACGTCAAGAGCAAGAGCACCTGTCGGAATAGTTTCAACACTTACAGCTGGCTTATCGCCAAGCTTCATTATTGCACCTTTACCAAAATCTTTTTCTATTTTTTCAATTGCAAGTTTTAGTGCTTTACTTCTTTCGTCAGTTGTACTTGCTGTTTCTTCTTTTACTGCCATATATTATTTATTCCTATAACATGAAATTTGTATCTTCTTCTTTTTTGATGAAAAATCCGCAAATAAGCGGTTTGAAACTATTAAGGGCATTTTTTAACTTAAAGTTTTCTTTATTTAGTTCGTTAACTTTGTTTTTTAAATTTTCATTTTCAGTTTTGCATCTAACAAGTTCTAATACAACATCATCCATACCTTCCAATTTTTCATCAATAAGTTTAGTCATAGATGTAGTAATATTATTTTCCATTTTATTGAGGGTTTCTAACAAACCATTAACAACAGTTTGTGAATTTTGTTTTGTCATTGCGGGTAATGTCACTGTTTTGCCTCCATGGGGGTTAGCTATTCTTTTTGTATTCAAATCTTTTCCTATTTTTTTGTTTGTCATTTCTGCTGTTATTGATGATTTTGCATTCCTAAGTTTTTTTACCTCATCTACAGAAAAATATATTTGTCCTCTCTGATCTTTTTTAGGAGTTACAGAAGTTTTTCTGCATAATTCAACTATTTCTTTATTATCTGCATTTAAAAGCTTTCTAACATCATTAGGTAAAAGTACTTTATTTGGATTTGCATTCATTTTAAAAAATTCCCCTCTTTCTCTATCCAATAGATATTCTAATCAATAAAAAAAATTATTTCTACTATTTGTAACAATTCGTTAATTTATCGTTACAGAAAAAAATACTAAGAGTTTAATAATCTTAAGAATATCACATTTCAGCTTTTTGTATAAAAGTTTTTTATGCTATAATCATCTTATGAAGAGTCGGGTGAAGAAAATATTAATCGGAGGCGGAATTTCTGTTGTTGTTCTGGCAGGGGCTGCTGTCGGATTATACACAACTGTTATTCCGAAAATTGTTGCTAATGATTGGGTTATAAGTAAGGTTGAAAAATTAGCAAAAGATGCGCTGAAGGCGGATTTAGTAATTGAAAATCCGAAGCTTAAAACTGGATTAAATCCTGATATTGCATTTACGCTCGGGAAAATCGCTATCAAAAAAGATAATCAGGAAATATTGAATCTTACTAACCTTGATACGGAATTTTCTTTAAGCGAAATTTTTGCAAAAAAACTTATTATAAAAAGAATGCTTGCCGATAATATTTATATTGATACGGCAGATTTAATCGCGCTTTTCCCTGCACAAAAAGAAGAAAAAAAGGAACAGAAACCTGCTGAGTTTGATATTGATATTTTTTCGGCGCTTTTGGGTGTAAAAAAATGTTTGATAACATACGACAATCCTGATATCGGGATTATGTTTGATGCCAGAGACCTTGTTTTAGACAGGACTAAGGCAAAAAAATATTTGCATTTTAATTTCAACTTTGAGATGAAAAAGGGCAATGACAAAATTGTAGTTGCTGCTGATGATAAAAACTGTATTTATATGGGCAATGGAGAACTCCATATTGATAAGTTCCCGATTGTTGTTGATAAGTCGACAGTTGTGATTGATGCGTTTGCGTCAAGAAAACACGGCGCCGAGTTAAATATTTCATCTAAAAACTTCAGCGCAAGAGATATTTATAATATTCTAACCTCTAATATAATTCTTCCGAACGGAAAAGAATTGCTCGCGCCGGTTGTTGATGTTAAAGGCAGTGTTGATTTTAACCTCAACTTAACCAAGAACAATATCAGAGGCGATGTTAACGTTAACGAATCCGAATTCAAGATTAAGGATTTGTTGAATCTTCCTGTAAAAATTACGCAGGGTATTGTTGAGATTGGCAATAAAGACGTTACTCTTAAAGATTTTAAAGGGTATTATAACAACAAGCAGGCAAACAGTATCAAAATGGAAGGCGAAGTCAAGGATTACTGGAAAACCTGCGATACAAAAGTTGTTTCTGACATTTTTGTTAATGATGATTTCTTTGAAAATTATGTTTCAAAACTTCTCGGCGCTCCAATCGGGCTGGTTGGTGATGCGGGTTCAAGACTGACTTTGACTTCCAAAAACGGGTCTTTAGATATTGTATGGTATTTTCTGCTTAATGAAGGCGAAGGGTTTAAGCTCGGAGAACAATCAATGGTGCTTGAAAAATATAAAACCCTGTTCAAGCTTGATATGAGTATTGTCAAAAACTTATTAAAAATTAATACGATTGATTATTATATAACAGATAAGCTTCAAAAAGACATGACTCCTGTCCTTGCAATCAAAGGGGATTTGGATATGGCTGATAATATGAAGCTTCTTGATTTGAGCCTCAATATTCCAAGGCCGCTTCCGAGTGAATTTTTGAATTTCCTCGCTTGCCAGAAGATATTCAGAAAAGGTACAATCTCCGGCGAAATAAGTATTGATAATCATGGCGAGTTCCCGAAAATGGACGGCGTAATCTCGTTTGATAAGGTATTTATTCCGGCTCAAAGATTGTTTATAAAATCTGCAAAAATAGGTGCAAAAGGCGATAAACTCGGAGCTATTGCGGAAGGCAGATTTAAGCGGACAAAATACGATTTTAACGGTTATATCGTAAACGACTTAAGACTCCCGATTGTAGTTAAGAGCGTTAACTTAACAGTTGATAATGTTGATTTAGAGAAAATGCTTGCGGCAAACGTATCTAATACTCATACAACAGAGCCGCCAAAGCAGGCATTGGAGTCTGATAACCAAACCGGAGAGATTTCAGAAGAGACTCTTGGTGATGATAACGCAGCTACATTCACAAAAGGTCTGATTATAGTTGAAAAATGTATGCTTCACCTTAATAAGGGTAAATATAAACAGGTTAATTTTGGAAATCTTCACGCGAATTTGACGCTTGATAAAAACGGGCTCTTGCAGGTTCAGTCTAACAAGTTTGATATTGCAGAAGGTATTTCTACTCTAAAGGTCAAGGCCGATTTGATAAAGAAACAGTATTATTTAAGATTAGGAATAAAAGATGTTAACTCTGATATCATGGCAGGCGCTGTATTAGGACTCCCAAGAGAGATTACGGGTAAGGCAAGAGGCTTAATCGAAATTAATACAGACGAGAGCATGAAACTCAACGGCCAAATCCTGTTTGATATCCAGAATGGTTCAATAGAAAAGGTTGGATATGTGGAATATCTGTTGAAAGCAGCGTCACTCTTCAGAAATCCGCTTGCAATGATAAGTCCCGCAACTCTTGGCGACTTGGTAAGCATACCGGACGGCAGTTTTGATGTAATCGCGGGTGAGCTTAAACTCAAAGATAATGTTATAATGCCGATGAAGATAAAATCTTCCGCAAACGAACTTGCGACATATATTGTCGGAAGATACGATTTGATGACAAATGACGCGTCTTTAAGGATTTATACAAAATTCTCCGATAAAGATACTGGCTTTGCCGGTTTCTTAAGAAAGATTTCATTAAACAGCCTTGCAAGCAGAATCTCCAACAGCGGACGCAACGATGCAAACTATTATGCAGCAGAGCTCTCGCAAATACCGGAACTCAAAGTCGGCGAAAAAGAAGCACAGGTATTCTTAACAACAGTCGAAGGCGATGTTATTAACTTTAACTTCCTGTCGTCTTTGAAGAGGATTAAATAAAAATATAGCCCTGTAGGTTGGGTGAAACTCAACAATTTATTATAATTTACTCATAATTCTATATTGATTAATAAAACAGTACATTGTAATTTATAATATATTCCATAATAGTAAAAATAATGCAATCAATTTATTTGTTGGGTTTCCACCCAACTTACTAAACTAGGGGAAATGTAACTGGTTTGTAGGTTTATTTTCAAGTTTGGCGTCATTCTGAGTGCGAAAACGGCTATTCAGTAAGTACGAAGAATCTCAAAATAAAAAGGATGACCGAAAATCATCCTTTTTATCTATAACTTTTCAATTATTAAACCACTCTTGAAAGGTGTCCCGGTTTTTTACCGCTTTCTTCTTCAGTTGCGAACTTCGGAGACAACCAGCCAGCTTTATATCCGGCATATCCGAGCCCTGCAAGGACTACAGCACTACCAGCTATTATAGAAGATTTTCTGTGAGCTTTGAACCATTGTTTCAAATTACCAAAACTCTGAGTTTTAATATTATCTGGTTTCTTCACGTTTGAACCTATAACATTTTCTTTTGTTATATCATGAGCATCTTTCTTAAACTGCTGTCTGTATAGTTCACCTGTAGCCACCTTTGACCTTGTAATAACCTGATTATTTTCCCAGCCTGTTTTAATATTCGCTTGATTTTTAAGAATTGTTTTAGCTACATCATCATTACGATGAGTAATTAAACATCTTTCCAAACACTCTGCTATGTCATCAGCCATAACAGAATCGCGAAGTTTTCTTAATGCATTTTTGTAATCTTCATTTGCATCAAGGAACAATTCCAATTTCTTTTCTGGAATGTCACCGCCTATTACAGTTTTGTATTTTGTTGAAATTTCATTTTTAATTTTGTTATACACTTTATTAAATGCATTTTTAGCATCTTCATTTGCAGATTTTAGCATATCCTCTCTTGAATCAAAATATTGATGTTTAGTCTTAAATGCATCTGCAAGTTTAGCCTCATCTGCAATAGCAGGATCAAAATTCTTTTGTCCAAGCCCTTGCCCATTAGCTGTAATAGGAGTACACAACATCTTCTTCGCTTCAAGATCTGTTAGCTCGCAAGGAGCAGTTCTTGAAGGGAAGATTGCAGTATCAGCCATCAATGCCATTGGCTCTCCTGGGGCAAAGTCATCTAATAACATAACCCGGCCTTTAAAGAATGGATCTTTTGTTAGTAATTCAGCGATATCTTTTACTTTTTGACCCTCAACTTTGTCATTATTTAAATCTCCGCCCATAATAAGCAGTGTGTCCATATCACCAGTTTTTTGTATATAATTTTTGAACCCGTTCAAAACTTCATCAAAAGCTTTCTGTAAGTCACCGCGTCCCCAGCTTACAACCACCTTAACATCTTCACCCTTTTTAAGTTTTGAAACATATTTATCGATATCAATATTTTGTATAATTGGCATTTGCCCAGCCATACCTTTTCTAATCATTGAAGTACCTTCTCCAGGTTTGCTCCAGGTATTAGTCACTTGATTAAAATATTGAACATTGTCATATTTTGAAGAAAATCGAGTAAGAAAATTTATCTTATTTTCCGTTTTCATTTTTCTTAATTGTTCAAGAGTAAGTGTTTCACGATCTTTCTCTGTGAACATCTTTAACGGTTCAATAACTTCTTCAGTACCGTTAGCAAGTTTTACTTTTTGTGAAGAGTTATATCCTGCTAATCCCACTTTTGTAAATGCAGAGTTTTTTGAATTATGCGGATTTGTTAAACCAATGGCAACGCCTTTTTCCACAAGCTCCTTCATATCATCACATATATATGGTGCAATTTCTTTATTTTTAACAAGTTCATCAAGATAACCTTGAGATACAACTCCAAATGATTGCAAATAACCGCTTTTTCCATAATGTATTGGAATACTTATTGCTGAACATTTATTTTTTGCATTTAAACTTTCCAGAATCTTCTTAAAGAAAGTATCTTCTTGCTTACCCCCAGTAACGATTGCTTCTCTTAGTTCTTCCGATTTTGTTAAGGCTTTTAGTTCTTCTGGAGTAAATATATTTAAATTTACTATCATGCTCCTTGGAGACGTAATGCCGATATAACCATCTCCAAGATTATGACCTATTTGCATAGGTTTTTTGCCCTTAAAATATTCTAAACCTTCAGCATTTTTTTGAGCCATATAGTGTGTTGTATAAGCAGCCTGTGAATCTGAACAAACTACCGTACCCGGATCAAAATCTCCCATTTTTTTAGAGATATCTTCCATACATTCAACAACAGCTTTATCAAATTTAGCATAAGGGTCTCCATTCCAAGATCTTACAATATCCTTAACTTTTGACGAATATTGATTTGCAGAATATGGCTTAGGATCATATGCAGTAGCCTCTGTAAATACCATAAATACATCATCTTTAAAAGGCTGATTATTTGCATCAGAGACGACTTTTAATAGTTTAACAGGAGCATCTTTCTGCATCCCCCAACTCATTTTTTTGTCTGCGACTTCCTCTAAAAGCCAATAATCTTTACGGGCTTCTAAAGCATCTTTGACAGTTGTCTTAGATAAATCTGATTTTATGTAAACAGGCTGTCCAACTTTATCTTTTAACGGGTGTCCTTCCGGTAAACCTTCCGGAACTCTGGGCAATTCAACACTTACTTTTTGAAAACCTGCTGCATCATCAGCGCACTCATACTTAACAAGGCCATTATAAAAAGGAGTGACAAAAACTGCTTTTCCCTTTTCAGTAGCAGAAGCATTATTCAATTGTTGATAATCTTGAACAACAGTAGCAACCCCACCGGCTTGGTTAAAAGGTTTACATTCCGCTACTACATGCAAAACATGATTCTTATTTCCGCCTCTAAACGATATTATGCTCATTCCTCCTGGCGAGGGCTGTGGCGAAGACGCTTTTATTTTGTTTACCCCCGTTTGATTGACTCCTGCTCTGTTTGCCTTCAAGACTGAATAATCCGTTCCGATTGCGTTAATTCTCATAAACGACTCCTTACACACATAACTTCTATATATATAAAAACCTACACACAAAAAAATTTAACACATAATTCCTGAATATTAAGAAATATTAAGTAAATTTTTGTTACAATCTCTGAATATATCGTATCAAATAATAACTTGTTTGCAATAGCCAAATTTACTATAAATGTAAATTTTTGTAAAAATTTTTATTATAATATAAAATATAACCCGACTGCACAAATAGATAGAATAAATGAAACCAAAGTAAACTCTTTAACAATCCTGATTTCTGAATGCCCGCAAAGCTCAAAATGATGGTGAATTGGTGACATCTTGAAAATTCTTTTTCCAGTAAGTTTAAAACTCATCACCTGCAAAATGACTGAAAGGGTTTCTATAACAAAAATTCCTCCGAATAAAGCGAGCAAAAGTTCACATCTTCCTATTACAGCCAATGTCCCTAAAAGTCCGCCAAGAGCAAGTGAGCCGGTATCACCCATAAAGACTTGTGCCTTAGGTTTGTTGTACTTTAAGAATCCGATTAGCGCACCGATTACTGTTGCGGAAATTATTGCTGCAGAACCATGACCATCTGCATAAGCCAAAATTCCGCAAGCCATAAATGCAGGAATGCCAGTTGATGCAGCAAGGCCGTCCAGACCATCCGTTAAATTATAAGCGTTAGAGGCTCCTGTTACAATAAATACAGCAAATACAGGGTATAAAAAACCAAGGTCAAACATCTTTGAGCCAAGTGTTATTACTGTGCCATATGTTTGCATAGCATACACTGTCGGAATTAGAGCTATCAAAATTTGTCTTATTAATTTACCGCGCGGACTTAAACCCTTATTTTCATGGCCCTTCAATTTTAAATAATCATCCTGAAAACCGGCAAGTGCCATAAATAAAAGAGTTATCATAATTATCCAGGCCGATTTGTCCATCTGTTGCGCCATAAGAAGAGTTATTATTGAAGAAATGATTATTGCTGCAATGATAAATACTCCTCCTGTTGTAGGTGTGCCGGCTTTTTTTGCATGCGCTTCCGGTGCAACATCAAGAATATACTGCCCTATTGTTTTCTTTCTCAAAAAATCTATATAAGGTATACCAAAAAGGAGACATAAAACCATACTCATAAGTAATGCTACCGTTATCATTATCATAATCCGCTTTCTCCTTTTTCTCTTTCCGTTTTTGATTTTAATTTTACCTTAAACAGAGAAAAATATTCAAGTTCAAGTAATGGAGCAAATTCTACAGATACTATTAAAAGTTAGTAATTCTGAGGGCTTTGCCCGAAGAATCTATTTTTACTTAGATACTTCGCTAACGCTTGGTATGACGTTTTTTTGAAAAATTTTGTGGAATTTGCTATATAAGCCCCAAGTAATGTAAAGAAGTTAATTTTGGGGAGATAAATTTTTGCACCATACTTTGTTTAATTCAACTTACTCAAATCCAAGACCATTCTTTTTTCTGGGGGTGAAAGTTTGTACATCTGCTGGGCAAAGTTTATTATATACCACTTACTTAAACCAATTTTAGCAAATGTATCGTTATTATACAATTCTATTAATCTGTTAACTTGTTTTTGGCAGTTTTTGTATGCTTCTGGATGCAAGCGCAAATATTGAGCCATTTCTCTATCAGTGCGGTCTGAATTATAATACTTTGATGCAAGGCCATAGTTTGAAAGTAAATCATGCCCTGCTTTATTATACGGAATTAAGTGTTCTATGCTTCCTTCTGACGGTGCAATTAGGTTATAGCCTATTTTTGCGGAAGAATAATCAGAAGACTTTACTATAAAGGCAGAAATGTCATTATGTGATGTGGGAAGTTTTAATGCCGTTTGTATCATTTTATGTGCTAATTTGGTATTAGGAAGAGTATCGGTTATTTTTTTTAACTCATAAATGAATGATTTACGGTTAAATGAGGTTTTTATCGGAATATTAAAAATTTTTGAACGGGTTTGTATTAATAATCTTTCGAGTTCAAAATTATTGTTTAATGGAGAATTCATATAAAGAGTTTCAATTTGCTTTAGTAATTCCCCTCGTTTTCTAACTAATGACTGGATGGTTCGCTGTTTTTTATTGCGATATACCTTGGATTTATCTTTAAAGCTTAGGATTTCATCTTCTGTTTTTTCTGGCATATTTGATGCTATATCTTTAATAGTATTAATAGTAGAAATTTCTTCCTGATTATTACCCGCTTCAACTTCTTCTGCAATGCGGCAAAGTTTGTAATTAAATTCCTTTGCACTAAAAGGCTGAAGTATTGGTTCATTTCGTAGTTTTTTATCTGTAATTTCCATCAACTCTTGAAATTCTTTACGTTGTTTATCCGGCATCTCTTTTGCCAATGTTTTAAGATTGTTAAAATGAGGGGTTTGGATGCGGCGAAGCCGTTTATAATGAGCCGGAGCAATATTTTCTAATATTTCTGCCATTGTTGCCTGGGGTTTAGTTTGAGCGGCTTTTTTTATTGTTGAAAAGACAATACTTTCAATTTCATGCAAACAGTTTTTATAAGGTTCAAGAGCTTCAATAACATTTGATATTGGGCCGGAAAAAACATGGCTGGAAACCAAATTCTCCATGTCTTTAGGGTTTAAAAGAATTTTACCTGAATACATATCCGGGATTTTATATTCCATTAATTCTCTTAAGACCTCGGCATTTTTTGCTGAACGTCCAAAAGATACAGTATCTGCCGGAGTAATGCTTTTCATGCCCAAGACGTAAGAACTTCTGCAAGAATTTGCTTTGTTGGATTTTTGTATAAATGGTCTATATATAATTGGTGTTATTTTCACAATATTAGAATAGCCCTGAATAAAAATTTTTGCCAGAATGTAAATAAAGTGTTACATTTACTCTGAGGAATATTTTGTCAGATAGAATGGCAATGCTGATACCGCACCCTCTGGGTTCCTTTTTTAAGGCATAAGTGTTCAATTTAATGTGGGGCGATGTATGTGTACGATAAAGACATAAGCTTTGTAAAGAAAAATATTATTGTAAAGATTTGTAAAACTTTTATTCAAAATCCTAAAGTTTTAGAAAAATTTGCCGATAACATTATTACAAAGAATAGGGCAAAGGATATGGCAGAAACATTTAATCTGAACAATTTTTTACAAACGTATAAAACTCAAACTTATGATCCGACAAAACAACACGCTGCTGCCGAAGCAAAAATGGAACAAAAGCTTGAACAAAAAGCAGAGCAAGCGGTTCAACAGAATGGGTTTTTATCGCTGACTTTGTCTGAAAAATTAGCTGAACTGGGTATCGGGAAAAGAGTTATACAGCAAGTTGCAGAAACTGCAACAGGGCTTGTTACAGATATTGTGAATCCTCTTACTGATTATCTTGAAAAATATGAAAATATTTTTGACCAAAGAGTTTATAATACAGAAATCCAAAGTTATGCAAAACAAATGTTTTTCGCATCGCAGGCAATGAGACAAGAAGCAGCGGAAAACACTACAGGGCAAAACTTTGTATATGATATGTAATTTTCTCCTCCTTCTCCTTTATCTTTATTAATTACTATTTAAACACCGGATTGTTAGTTCGGTGTTTTATTTTGCTTTTTTCTATTATTTGCGTAAACATAAATACCACTTCCAACGAGGATTATGCCTGCACCTGCAAGAATATATTTCCATAAATCAGATTTTTTAGAATTATTTCCGTCATCACCGCCAGATAAATCAATTTGTTTTCTTAAATCTTTACTAAGCTCTTTCTCAAATTCCGGATTTTGTTTATTATACAATTTAATCGCGTTTTTGATACCTTCTTTTAATTTTTCCTGCTCAACTACAACGAGTTTCTGATGCGGACCTCTGGTAAACGGTTCAAGCCTGTCCAACCTGTTTTCGCCGTTTTTGTGTTTCATAATTATTCCAATAAAAGGCATTTTCTTAAAAGTATCTGCCAATTTGGAATCCGAATCCAGCAATTTAATTAATTCTTCGGGGTTTTGTGTTATTTTTGAAAAATCTTTGTATTTATTCAGCATTTCCTGATTTAAAAAATCTTTTAAATACAAACCGGGATTGAGCATTTCAACATCATTATAATGATCACCGGCTGCTATAACTAAATCATTATTTTTTATAGCTTCTTCTACAGCATCCTTTGTATCAATTTGTTTTGTTATATTAGTTTGAGCCGCCATATTTTTAATTTTTTGTTCTTTTGCATTATTTTTAACATCAGGCTTAAACGGAAACTCTCCGCCCCTATAGAAGGTTTTGTCACTTCCTGTCCTCAAATGTTCGTGAGTTCCGTTCTTGACAATTAATGTATCCGGAAGGGGAATTCTCACCTTCTTTTCACGTGCAATTTCGGCAAATTGAAGAAACTCCTCAAACTTTCTGCCTGTTGTAATAGTAAATGTTAATCCTGTGCGGGTATTTTTGAAAAAAGACTCAAAGTTCTTAAAATAAGCTTTCATTTTTTTTATATAAGCCTTATCTTGGCACTCTTTAAATCTCCTTTGCGATGTAGGCAAAAAAGTCCTGTCAAAGTCGGAGAATACATGAACTTTTCCAGCTTGAAAGCTTATATTTGGTGATGTTGTTTGTATTTTATTAATTTTCATAATTATGATGCAGAATAAATATTAAAATTAAATATAAAAGTCCATACTCTATTTATAGCACGGACTTTTATATTTTAAATGTTTCCAAATTATAAAGCAGCTTTTGCGGTTTCAACAACAATTGAGAAAGCTTCTTTATCATTAACTGCTAAATCAGCAAGCATTTTTCTGTTAACTTGAATGTTTGCTTTTTTGCAGGCGTTAACAAATCTAGAATAACTCATTCCTTGTTCTCTAACTGCTGCATTAATTCTTACAATCCACAATCTGCGCATATTGCGTTTTGTAGCGCGTCTGTCTCTGTAAGCATATTTAAGAGCCTTCATTACAGCAATGTTAGCAACCTTAAATATTCTGCTTCTTGCACCTTTAAAACCTTTTGCAAGCTTTAATATTTTTTTGTGTCTATTGCGACATACATTTCCACGTTTAATTCTCATAATTCAACACTCCTATCTGGCATACTTCTTGTAAGGTAACTCTTTTGAAATCAACTTTTCGTGAGTTTCGGAAATAACAACATCTCCGAAAATCTTACGTTTTCTTGATTCAGATTTGTGTTGAAGCAAGTGGCCGATACCTGCATGTCTTCTTGTGATTTTACCTGTGCCGGTAACTTTGTATCTCTTAGCTGCCGCACGGTGAGTTTTCATTTTTGGCATTTTGTTTCTCCTTTTTTATTTACATTAAATCCGAGCAAGGCATACCATAGCACTATACTTCGGCATGTTTGAGTGTAATATAAAGACTTACCCCTGTCAAGCGATGTTATAGATTTATTAAAAGCTTGTAATATTTCTGTACGGTTTTGTCGTCAGATACTTCCAGTATCCGGTTTATTTGGGTAATTAAGTTCTTTTTATCAGTGAAATGCTCATAATTAAATAATTCCTTTACCTCTACGCCGAGTGCCGTTGATATTTTTTCAAGACTTTCTTCTTTGGGAATCTGAACTCCTCTTTCAATCTTAGAAAGATTAGATGCTTCCATATTTAGAATTTCAGCAAGTTTCAACTGCGTAAGCTCCTGTTTCTCACGTAATTCTTTAATTCTTAATCCTAACTTTCTTTCAATTTCACCCATCTCAACAACAGGATACTATTTTTTATCAAACGGATAAAGATTTTAGAGGTGTAGGGTGGGCAAAGCTACTTTATACAGGGGATTTAAGTTATTTTGTGTATGGCGTGCCCACCAATTAATTTTTTGATTTAAGTCTTTGGTGAGTACGTTATACAAAGTTAAACTAATAAAATCCGGCAGAAACATTTTCTGCCGGATTTGATACTTTAATTTTCATTAAACTCTATTTATCGTCTAACGCTGCAACGCCGGGAAGAACTTTTCCTTCAATGAATTCCAAAGAAGCTCCGCCGCCTGTTGAAACGTGAGTGAAATCTTCAGCTTTGCAGAATTTCTTAGCAGCAGAAACAGAATCTCCGCCGCCGATAACTGAAGTTGCACCGTTCTTTGTAGCTTCTACAATTGCTTCTAATACAGCCTTTGTACCTTCTGCAAACTTAGGATTTTCAAATGCGCCTACAGGGCCGTTCATAAGAATTGTTTTTGATGATTTAATAACATCAGCAAAAGCTTTTCTTGAATCAGGGCCTGCATCAACGCCTTCAAATCCGTCCGGAATTTCATCAATCTTGACAAATTCATTTTTACCGTTTCCGGAAAAATCGTCTGTTACAAGAACATCTGTTGCCATTACAAGCTTAACACCTTTTTCTTGAGCTTTCTTTTCGATAGCTTTTGCAACATCAAGCTGGTCATCTTCACATATTGAATTACCGATTTTGCCGCCGTTAGCTTTTACGAATGTATAAGCCATACCGCCGCCTATAATCATATTATCAACTTTATCTAATAGGTTTTCTAAAACACCAATCTTAGATGAAACTTTTGCGCCGCCTACGACTGCAGTAAATGGTCTTTCAGGATTATCAAGAGCTTGAGATAAGCATCTGATTTCTTTTTCCATCAACAAACCTGATACAGCCGGTTTAAGAACCTTGGCTAATTTTGCAGTAGAAGTGTGATTTCTGTGAGCTGCCCCAAATGCATCGTTTACATAAAAATCACCTAATTTTGCTAATTCGTTTGCAAAAGTCATATCATCATCTTTTGCTTCTTCAGCTTTGTAGAAACGAATGTTTTCCAATAAAGCAATCTGACCGTCCTGAAGCTTATCTACATATGGTTTTGCCTCTTCTACCGACGGAATAAATACGATTTCTTCACCAAAAACTTTTGACATATATTTAGCAACCGGCTCAAGTGTGAATTCCATATTTTTTTCACCCTTTGGTCTGCCTAAGTGTGCCATAAGAACGATTTTTGCACCTTTGTCTTTTAAATATTTAACAGTAGGAACAATTGCCTGAATACGGGTATCGTCTGTTACATTTTTGTTTTCATCTAAAGGAACATTGACATCAACTCTTACAAGAGCTGTTTTTCCTTTGATGTCGCCTAAATCTTTGATTGATTTTTTCATAGTCTCTTTCCTTTCTTATTTGCATGATAATTATAGTAAAAACAAAAACCGCCTGCAAATCCTTTACTATATATGGCAGTTGATTTACTTTCAATAACATGATACTTTGAAACTTATGGGCGGTTTTGAAACTGAAACACATTCAAAAGATTTTGCGCTGAATTATGAACCGCATAAAGAAATTAATGAGGCGGATGTTCATAATAGTTTGGTGTACGACTTAAAAGCTTTAATGAGGCTTTTAAGGAAAAATCTTTTGCATATTATCAAACCCAAAAAGAAAAATGAGTTTAAGTGTGTCTTATATGTAACTCTCAACGAACCTCCCATAGATTATATTTTGGCATTTAGAAACCAGTATCCGGATAAGGTTATAAAAGTAATTACAGCAGTTGATGATATCAAAGGTTTAGAAAATACCGGTATAAGTTTTGAATATTATCTTCAAAACAGAATGAATACTGCAAAGTTGTATAAATTCCCTAAAAACCGGAATAATATAGAAATCTACGGGCTCTATTCTTCTGCTTTTTCGGGCTGTGACAGGATAAGACTTCAATATCTGGCGCCTTTTGTGAAAGCTTTGAGGATTTGTGCAAAAGAGTTAAAGCCAGATATTATACATTCAGACAACGTTCCTTTTTTTCTGGGTGCGGAATTTGAGAGCAAGATTTCATATCCCGCGGGAGTTTTTCAGCTAATCAGAGATTTTGGAGAGATTGAGGCAAATAAGACCGAGGCTTTTTGGACAGCAATAAATCTTGCCGATAAAAGGGGAATGAAAAAAATATGCAGAGATAAGATTATCAAAAAGTGTATAGCTTCGCTTTTCAATCTGCATAATACTAAAAGATTTTATCAAATGAGAGAGTGTTTGGAATTTATCTATGCAAATTATTTTAAATTCCGAAAGTATATTGATAAGTGTGAGGATATTGATGAGAATATTCTGTTTAACAGAATGAATGCACGCGCTGTTCAATTATTTCCGCAGCTCTCCTATGAAGGCGAGATGTTTTGCAATTCTATGTACAACAGTTTAAAAAAAGTAGATTTTTGGGCTGTGATTTCAAAAACATATTATAATGAAATACTTAACTCTCCTGAACTTTCGGGCAAAATCCATAACCGGATTATAAAAACCAAAAATAAGAGTTCATATGTATCTTACGGGTGCAATATTGAGCCGGAAACGCTTTATCAACCGTTTAGTACGGAAAATTTCAGAGAGCTTAGAAAAAAGAATAAAAAATATTTATTAAAAGAACTGTCCAGAGAACGGATAAAAACCCGGTTTTTGGATATAAATTTATTTGAAGATAAAAATTATGCAATTTACGGTTATCTGGATTCATTTTATGAGGCTCCGTTAATTTTTATAAGAGGAAATGATAACATTTTAGCGGATGGAATTGATATTGCATTTAATACTATATTTAAACTTTTTGAGCTGCATAAAAATATTCAGGTAATAATAAATTTTCCGGACGGCTTGAAAAATGATTATATAAAAACACGGGTAAATTTTTTAGAAAAGAACTATTCCTTAAACGGCCGCTGGGTTTTCATTGATGGCAGAATTAATCTTGCCCGGTTTTATGCGGCAGCTGATATGGCGTTTTATCCTGTACGCTCTAATACCACATCAACAGAGCATTATACTTGTATGAAATACGGCTGTATCCCGATAGCTTCCAGAGTTGGGATATATAACGATACAATCGCTGATATTTTTGACGATATTACTTACGGGTGCGGATTTAAGACAAAAACTAAGCTGACGATTGAGGAAGACGCTAATATGATTTATTTTGAAACCGTTTCCAAGGCATTAAACTTGTACGTAAATAATCCTGCAAGTTGGAACTTGCTAATCAAAAATAGCATGAATTATGATTCCGGCTGGAGATTTGATATTATTGAAAGATATAACACAATCTATGAACAAATCTTGCGTTAAACTCCACTATTGTACAAGATAATTTTATAAATAAACTCCGTAGACTATCACATATTTGCCATTGCGGAATATTACCAAATGTCTAGACAATAAAAAAGCAAGTCATATTTTGTCATCCTGAAAGCGGGGGTAAATGGGGGGGGGGGGGGAAATCGGGAGTAACTCATTATTTTGGGCATATTTTGTAAAATCCGATTTTCAAGCTGTT
>CALUQF010000011.1 GCA_944322835.1 Candidatus Gastranaerophilales bacterium
AACTTTTAAGCCTGCAAGTACCGATATGTGGAACTTGTCGCGCGTTGGAGACAAAATTACACTCTCTAATCCGTTTAGCGGTGCAAATGCTGAAATCTCAGTAAAAACAGTTGAGGGAAATTTGATTGTTTTTTCTAAAAAAGCGCCTTTTGATAACAAAATTCTGATTGATACAGTTACAATAAGACTTGATAAAAATACGTTCTCCGGAATAAATGATTTAACTCTGGAATCATATTCACTTGTTGATAATCATCTGATGAAATCAGAGCATGCAAAATACATTATAAAAGGCGAAAAAATCTCCGGAGAAAGTGTATTATCCGAATAAATCTTTACATTTTGCAAAAATAATAGTACAATAATTTAGTTATATAAGTATATGAGAGGATTTATATATGAAGTTTTATATGCAAGTGTTGATTGCACTTGGTTTGGGCTTAAAAAGAAACTGGCATATTTTTGCCGGACTTGTATTAGGTGTACTTGTAGGGATTTGGCTGCATAAAGAGCCGAGCCCTATTTTAATGACTACACTAACTTTTATCGGACAGGTATTTATAAGACTGATTCAAATGGTTGTAATTCCGCTTGTAATTTCTGCGATTGTAATCGGGATTACGAGTGTCGGAGACAGTAAGCAAATCGGTAAATTAGGTACAAAAATGATATTTTATTACGGTATTATTACCGTAATGGCTGTTACGATAGGTGCTGTGCTTGCCCTTATGCTTAAACCCGGAATTGGTGCTGCGCATTATATTAATATTGATACAGCAATTGATATTCAAGCACAGGTTGCAGCAACTATTGAATCTCAAAAAGGCAATTTATTAAATATAATTTTAGGATTTATTCCGAAAAATCCTCTTGCTTCAATCGCAAGCGGAGATATGGTTCCGATTATTGTATTTGCACTAATATTCTCTATCGCTTTGGCAAAAGCCGGAGATATCAACAGACCTTTTGTAGGTTTCTTTGAATCTGTTTTTGCAGCTACTATGAAAGTAACTGATTGGATTATGTGCTTTGCAGCTCCCGGCGTATTTGCCCTTACTGCTGTTGCGGTATCATCTTTTGGTATTGATATCTTTATGAGTATATCAAAATATCTGGGTGTGTTGGCGCTCGGGTTTGCAATACAATTCTTTGTTGTCTATCCGGTATTTCTAAAGATATTTTCAAAAGTTCCTGTATTAATGCTTTATGCCGCAATTGCAGAAGCTATGATGGTTGCATTTGGAACAGCAAGCTCTTCTGCAACTTTACCGTTAACAATTGCGTGCTGTGAAAAAAGAGGTATCTCTCATAAAGTTTCAAGTTTTGTACTGCCTCTCGGCGCAACTTTAAATATGGACGGCACTGCAATGCTTCAAACTATCGCGGTTATATTCTTAACTCAAGCCTATGGCGTTGCATTGACTCCGTTTTTAGTAATCCAAATAGCGCTGCTTGCAATTGTTGCATCTTCTACCTGCGCAGGAATCCCCGGAGCAGGCTTAATAACTATTGCACTTGTACTTAACGGAATGGGATTAAGCCCTGAACAGCTTGTAGCAGGTTTTGCGTTCTTATTCACTATCGAAAGGATTACAGATATGATGAGAACACTTTTAAATGTTACATCAGACGCTGTTGTTGCGGCGGCTATTGCAGATAACGAGAATGAAATCAATTATGATCTGTTAAATAATCCTGAAGAGTATGGTGATATAATTAACTAACAAAAAAGAAGGCTCCGGCCTTCTTTTTTTGTTATATAATAAGACAGGAGGAGAAAGTATGGAAAAGAATATTGATTGGTCAAATCTCGGATTTGGCTATATGAAAACTGATTATAGATATGTATCAAACTTTAAGGACGGAAAATGGGATAATGGTGCAATAATTACAGATGAAAATATTGTAATGAATGAATGCGCCTGTGTTTTACAGTACGCTCAAACATGTTTTGAAGGAATGAAAGCGTATAGAACAGTTGACGGAAAGGTCGTATGTTTCAGACCTGATTTGAATGCAAAGCGTATGGCTGATACCTGCAGACGCTTAGAAATGCCTGTATTTCCGGAAGATAGATTTATTGATGCGGTAGTAGAAACAGTAAAGAAAAATATTGATTATGTTCCTCCATACGGAACTGGTGCCACTTTATACATAAGACCTTATATGTTTGGTATTAATCCTGTAATGGGTGTAAAACCTGCTTCGGAATATCAATTTAGAATTTTTACCTCTCCTGTGGGGCCTTATTTTAAAGGCGGAGTAAAACCGATTACTCTCAGAGTTCCTGATTTTGACAGAGCCGCGCCGCATGGTACAGGGCATGTTAAGGCCGGATTGAATTATGCAATGAGCTTACATGCTATAGTTGATGCTCATAAACAAGGATTCAATGAAAATATGTATCTTGACTCTGCTACCAGAACAAAAGTTGAAGAAACCGGCGGGGCTAATATAATTTTTGTTACTAAAGACAAAACCGTTGTTACTCCAAAATCTTCTACAATACTTCCTTCAATAACAAGACGTTCTTTAATGTATGTTGCAGAGCATTATCTGGGACTTAAGGCAGAAGAAAGAGAAATAAGATTTGATGAGGTTAAAGATTTTGCAGAATGCGCTCTATGCGGAACTGCTGCTGTACTTTCTCCTGTCGGCAAAGTAGTTGACCATGGTAAAGAAATCTGCTTCCCTTCTGGTATGGAAAAACCGGGAGAGATTACACAAAAGTTATATGATACCCTCACAGGAATTCAGATGGGAAGAATTGAAGCTCCGGAAGGGTGGATAAAAGTTATTCAGGCTTAAATTCTTTTTGTGCTTCACCAAGATTATAGGTATTATAGATTTTTGAATACAAAGCGGCCGCAGCGGCTGCTTTGCTTTTTTGTGTATAAGCTAAAACAGCATTAAATCCGTTTTTATTTATTGTGCCGTCAATATTTGCAGTGTCAGGAGTTTCGGATTTGCTTAGCATATCTGCCGCAAGAATACTTGAACCGTATTCTGCAATATCGACTTTGCCGTCATTATTGATATCTAAAGCTTTTGAGGTAAAAGTTTCATCAGGAGCAAATCTTGAATCCAATTCTTTAACGCTTAACTCTTTTTCTCCGCCCATTTCTTCATAAGCAGCGCCTAATACCGCCTGCTTATCGACTTGGCCTTTCGGCATTTGAGGCATGTAGCGGTATTCAAATTCCAATGGAGGTAATGCTTTTAAATACTCGTCATTCTCTTTTAAGAATTTGTCGATTTTATCCGCATTTTTTTCAGGAGCATTAGGGTCTAAACCAAAATCCAAAATCGGAGCAGGATTCATTGTATCTGCTATAATCGGCTGTTCAAGGTATGTGTAATAATTCTCAACAGCGTTTCTTCCGTATCTTACAGATGGGTTTGTAACCTTGTTATCATATTTTCCCTGTTTGCCGTCAATTTTTGCAATGTTACCTGAAACTTCAAATGTCATATTTTAACCTCCACACTATATATTATTAAAAACATAGAGTTATAAATAATTGCCTTAGAATTTACAAAAATTAACAAATTACTGTAGTATAATTTACGAAACAGGAGATTTTTATATGTCAGAATACGTATTTATGAACGGGGAGTATGTTGAGGCAGACAAGGCTGTTTTACCGGTAAGAACGCATGCTTTTTTGTACGGTACTTCTGTTTTTGAAGGGATAAGAGCTTATTATAACAAAGAAGAAAACCAGATGTACGCATTTAGAGTAAGAGAACACTATGAGCGTCTATTAAGAAGTGCAAAGGTCATGTGGATGAAAACTCCTTATTCTCTCGAAGAATATTGTAAAATTACTAAGGATTTACTCAGAAAAAATGAATACAGAACAGATGTTTATATAAGACCGACTCTTTATAAATCGTCAATAAAAGTCGGGCCGACTTTAACCGATAATGAGGATTCGTTTTTAATCTTTACCACCCCGTTTGGCGATTATTTTGATGCTGATGCAGGTTTAAAACTATGTGTTTCAAGCTGGAGAAGAACTTCTGATAACGCGATTCCGCCGAGAGCAAAAGTTAGCGGGGCTTATGCTAATTCTGCACTTATTAAGACAGACGCGCATGAAGCCGGTTTTGATGACGCGGTTGTTTTATCAGAATCCGGTCAGGTTACGGAAGGCTCTGCAATGAATATTTTTCTTGTAATTAATGGTGTTCTAACTACTACAAGTACTACCGATGATATCTTAGTCGGGGTTACAAGAAATACAGTGATTGAACTTGCGCGTGAGCTGGGAATCCCTGTAAGAGAACGGGCAATTGACAGAACAGAACTTTATCTTGCAGATGAGGTATTCTGCTGCGGAACAGGGGCACAGATTGTTCCTGTAGAAAGTATTGACCATCGTCTTGTAGGTGACGGTAAAATCGGCAAAATAACAAAACAGATTCAGTCATTATATTATGATGTTGTAAAAGGCAGGGTAGAAAAGTTTAAGGATTGGTGTACGCCTATATATGATTAGTTTTTTTGGAAAATGTATGCAATATTTATGGCTCTCGTTTGTGTATTTAATAACGGGACGCTCAAGAGTAAAACATGTGGTTGCGCAGGCTGCTGCAATAAGCTATGACTCCCTTGTTATTTCTCTTGTAATAGCGTTTGTATCAGCAGCTGTTATTGCTATACAGGTTTCAAAACAGTTTTTGATGTCCGGTGCTGAGGCATACGTAGGCGGGTCTATTGCAATTGTTATAATAAGAGAAATAGCGCCCGGCTTTGTAGCTCTTGCAATAGGTGCAAGAGCAGGTACGGCTATTTCTGCAGAAATCGCTAATATGCAGGTAACATCTCAGGTAGATGCTATAAAAACCTTAAAAGTTGACCCAGTCGGATACTATTTTGCACCACGTCTCCTTGCTGCAACAATTACCGTGCCAATGGTTGTACTTATAGCTGAAGTTGTAGGAATTTTAGGCGGGCTCCTAGTATCTAATGCTACTATTCATCTGCATCCTGCACGATATATTACATCTGTATGGTTATGGCTGAGTACAAGAGATATTTATATCAGTTTATTTAAAGGAGCTGTTTTTGGTTTACTTATTGCGCTGGTTTGTGCAACTCAAGGGTATGAAACTAAAGGCGGTGCAAAAGATGTCGGAGAATCAACGACCAGAGCTGCAGTTCTTTCAACTGTTTACATGCTAATAGCAGACTTTATTATCAATCTTATTTTTTACCTCTAAACCAGCTTAAATTGATAATAAGCTTTTATCGTGTTATCATATAATTTATGGCGGGAATAAAAAAAGATAACACTTATGAATTGATAGCCGAATGGCTGGATGAATATAACTCAGCCAAAGACAGATATAAGAAGGCAAGGGCAAAGGCGCTTATTGTATCACGAATGCTGCCTGTTATTAAACGTATTGCAAGAACAATTGCAAGACGTTCTACCGACCCTATTGATGATTTGGTACAAGCTGGAGCAATAGGACTTTTAAAGGCAATTGATACTTACGAAAGAGACATTAATAACAGTTTTAAAATTTACGCCGGATATTTTATAATCGGCGAAATAAAGCATTATCTAAGAGATAAATTAAACACAATACGGGTTCCAAGATATATACAGGAATTGACTTACCGTATTAATAATTTTACTAAAGAGCTTACACTTGAGGAATTAAATGAACTTACAAATGATGATGTTGCAGATGCCCTAAAAGTATCCCCGAAAGAAGTTGATAGGGCTATTCAGGCAGACAGAAGACGTTCAACACTTTCTCTGGAAGAAATGTTTATGGCAGAGAACGACAGCCTGGGATATGAGGAATTATTCGCAAAAGATAATTATCATGAAACCAGTGAACTGGAAGATTATAAAATTATCCTTAAAGACGTTATAGAAAAGCTTCCGGAAGAATATAAAGAAATAATTAAATTATATTACTACAATGATATGAATAAAAAAGAGATAGCCCAATTAAAAAACCTTACACAAATGCAAGTAACAAGAAGGTTTAAAAAAGCATTCAGCCTGCTTTATAAAATGATTGCTGATGACTTTGAGGAGAAAACCCGTGACTCTTGAACATTACATACTATCCTGGCTCTGCGTAATCGGACTTTGTCTGGGAAGTTTTTTTAATGTTGTAATATTACGTTCTTTGAGTAATGAAAGCATAATTTTTCCGGCCTCAAAATGCCCGAAATGCGGAAACAAATTGTACTGGTGGCATAATATTCCTGTATTATCATATCTCATGCTCAGGGGGAAATGCTATTTTTGTAAAGAGAAAATAAGTATTCAATACCCAATTATAGAACTAGGCACAATGTTTCTTTTTGCAATTTCATTTCTGAAGTTCGGCATAAGTTGGAAAACTCTGTTTGTAATCATATGGCTTTCTGGGTTGGTAATAATGACTGCAACAGATTTGAAAGCGAAGCTTGTTGACTGCAATATAGCAATAATACTTGCTGTTTCCGGTTTAGTATATAACCTTATATTTTCAGACTTGAGCGGCGGAGTAAATTCTATTTTGGGATTGGCTGCAGGGGCTCTGATTCTCGAAATAATTGCGCGCTCCGGCTATATTTTTGCAGGCACAAGAGCAATGGGAGAGGCTGATACATATGTAGCAGCGGCGCTGGGTGCTATGTTTGGAATTCACAATATATTATGGATACTTTTGTATGGACTCATTGCTTCTATGATTTTTATTGTACCAGTGTTTCTATATAATCAGTATAAGAACAATAATAAAGTAATCTGCATTTTAGCGGTATTATTTATTTTAACTGTTCTTGTATACTATAAACTTTGCATCAATTATTGGGTTATAGGCATTTTGATATTTTTAGGAATTTTACTTTCAATATCTATTCTTAAAAATATTCGAAAGGAAGAAAACAGAAACTATCTTCCCTATGTCCCGGCTTTAGCGTTTGGAGCTTTGTATTTTATCTTCTTTAGTACAAATTTTTGATATGTGAGTATGCAGCTATTGCTCTTGAAATTTTGTGTAAAGATATAGTACAATTTGTTTATGCCAAGATTAAATAAATACATAGCATCAACAGGAATTTGTTCAAGAAGAAAGGCTGATGAGCTAATCTTAGCAGGACGAGTTCGTGTGAATGATAAAGTTATTAACGAACTAGGATTTTATGTTAGAGAAAAAGATCGTGTTTATGTTGATAATAAAATCATAAAACCGCAAAAACTTGAATATTACAAATTTTATAAACCGGCCGGCTACATAACAACATCAGAAGATGAAAAAGGGCGGAAGACTATCTATGATATTATACCGCCGGAATTAAGGCATTTAAAACCAGTGGGCAGACTTGATAAAGAGTCGACAGGGCTTATTATCCTCACAAATGACGGTGATTTTATTAATGAAATGACCCACCCATCCATTAAAGTTCCTAAAGTTTATCTTGTAACAATTAACGGAAAATTTACCCCCGAAGATGCAGAAAAGATGTTAAACGGGATTGAAATTGAAACTGATTCCGGGGAGAAAAAAATGGCTTACGCAGAGACTCTGCCGATAGATATAACAAATAAAAACTCACAAATACAAGTTGTTTTATATCAGGGAATTAATCGCCAAATAAGAAAAATGTTTGCTAAATTAGGGTATGAAGTTGAACACTTAAAACGGATCCAGCATGCGACTTTAACGATTGAAGGCCTCAAAAAAGGACAGGTTAAGGCAATAAAGCCAAAGCAAGTCAAAGAATTAAAAGCATATATTGCAAAGATAAAGAGGGAATATGCTGAAAATAGCAATAACAGGTAATATAGCCTCTGGGAAATCAGAAGTTGAAAAAATCCTAAGCGCAAAAGGATTTTCAGTCTTTGATACGGATAATATGACGCATGAAATTTTAGGGAATGTTGACAGAAAAAAGCTCAGCGAAGAAGTTTTTAGAAACCTTCAAAAGAAAAAAGAGTTAGAAGAATATATTCATCCAAAAATAAAAGAAAAGTTAAAAGAAATTTTTGCAAGTGCTTATGAAATTGTCTTTATTTCGGTACCGCTTTTATTTGAAACTGATTTTTACAAATTGTTTGATAAAATTATATTTGTAGCATGTGATGATGATTTGCGTCTAAAACGTCTTATGAAACGGAATAATTTTACCAAAGAAGAGGCTTTAATTCGAATGAATGCACAGCTTCCACAGAACGAAAAAATAAAAAAATCGGATTATATAATTTATAATAATACAGATATAAACAGTTTAGACTCGCAAGTTACAAAGATAGTAGAAAGACTAAGATATTAACCTAATATCTGTTTGGCTCCTACCCGAAATCAAAGATTCTTAACTACCCCAAATTTCATCATCATAATACGCCAATTCAAGATGCCCCAGAAACACAGTATCGCCATTTTTAAGCCCGTATTCATGAAGCCGTTCAAATACTCCCATACTCTTCAAAATATTCTGCAGTCGAACAACCTGCTCTGTATTACGCGCATCCGTAACTTTTGCAAGCCGATTAACCTTTCCGCCAGATATAAGAAAACCCTCTTTTAATTTTGTTATCTCAAACTCACTATCATCATTGTCAAAAGCACCTAAATCTTCTTCTATATCAATATCAAATTCCGGCTTTGGAATCTCATCTACTTTCTTAGAGATAAAATGCAATAAATCATTTACCCCCTCTTTTGTAACAGCTGAAATCGGATAAATATCTGCAGAAAAAGACTTAAACTCATCTACAAAATTTTCGCCCCCCTCTTTTGATACAGAGTCTATTTTATTCAACACAAGAACCTGATACAAATCCGCCAAACCCTGAGAATGTTTTTTTAATTCATTATTTATAATCTTATAATTTTCTAAAGGATTTTCAGCTGTCAAATCCACGATGTGAACTAAAAATCTACACCTTTCAACGTGGCGCAAAAATTCATGTCCCAATCCAACACCCTCAGAAGCCCCTTCAATGAGCCCGGGAATATCAGCAATAACATATGAACCACCATCATCTTTTTTTACAACCCCAAGGTTAGGCACAAGCGTTGTAAACGGATAATCAGCAATCTTAGGTTTAGCTGAACTTACAGCACTAATAAAAGTTGATTTGCCTGCATTTGGCATCCCGAGGAGTCCAACGTCTGCAATAAGCTTCAATTCTAATTCCAACACCCTTTCTATTCCCGGCTCTCCGGGTTCACAGAATTGAGGGGCACGTTTTTGCGCAGTCGCAAACCTTGCATTTCCGCGTCCGCCGCGCCCGCCTTTAGCAATTAAAACAGTCTGTTCATTTTCGGTAAAATCAGCGATAATTTTACCTGTCTTTGTATCACGAACCATTGTTCCAAGAGGGACTTTTATATATAAATCCTTTGCACAAGCTCCGTGCATACCTTTTATACCACCATTTTCACCGGATTGAGCCTTGAACACAGATTTGAGTTTAAAATCTAAAAGCGTTGACATATTTTCATCAGCAACAAAATAAATATCACCGCCTCTTCCTCCGTCTCCGCCTGCGGGACCGCCTTTATCAACATATTTCTCTCGGCGCCAGGCAACCATACCGTTTCCGCCATGACCGGATATTACCCTAATCTTTGCTTTATCTAAAAATTTCATTTTCCACCTGCTGTTTTTCCAGTATAATAATGTTACTATGAACAAAATAAAAAAAACATTATTCAGTGAACAAACTGTTACAATAGATGATAATTCACTTATTATGGCAATAGAATCTAGCTGCGATGAGACGGCTTGCGCAATAGTAAAAGGTGGAAGAGACGTTATTGCAAATGTTGTTGCCTCCCAAATAAAGATACATGAAGGATATGGCGGAGTTATTCCTGAAATAGCAGCAAGGGAACATTTGGAAGCTATAAATATTGTTATTGATGAAACATTTAAACAAGCAGGGGTTAACGGAAAAGATATTTCCGCTTTTGCCGGAACTGTAGGGCCGGGCCTTGTCGGGTGTCTTTTAGTCGGCTTAAATGCTGCAAAAACCCTAGCACTTGCATATGATAAACCTTTTATCGGCGTAAATCATCTAAATGCACATCTTGCAGCGAACTTCATTGATACAAATCTTGAACCACCGTTTATAGCACTTTTAGTAAGTGGAGGTCATACGCAAATCATAAATGTTGACTCATACTCTGATATAGGAATCATCGGTGAAACCATTGACGATGCCGTAGGGGAAGCTTATGACAAAGTTGCCAGACTTATAGGACTTCCATACCCTGGCGGTCCCAAACTTGATAAACTTGCACAGGAGGGAAACCCATACGCGTATAAGTTGCCGCAAGCTAAAGTCGGAGGATATGATTTCAGTTTCAGCGGACTAAAGACAGCCGTACTAAGACTTGTAAAGAGTTTTGATGGAAAAGAATTACCTGTGAAAGATATCTGCGCAAGCTTTCAAGAATGCGTATCAGAAACTCTTTTAAAAAAGGTTAAGGCTGCTCTCAAAGAAACCGGATATAAACAAGTTGTATTAGCAGGCGGAGTTGCTGCCAATTCTGAAATCAGAAAAAAAATCTTTAATCTTAAAAACGAAGGATATGATGTTTATGCTCCGATTATGAAATATTGCACAGACAATGCTGCAATGGTCGCATCATCGGCATTCTTCTTTAATAATACATTTGATAATATTAATGTAGAAGTCTTTTCCCGAGCTTAAAATTTTTATGAATGGATGCCATAGAGCCTTTGGGCTTCTGATGCATAATATTCGTTCCGTAAATTTTTTGCCATAACTCGGTAATCCGGAATATAGGCTTTTGTAAAGGTTCTTACAATATCTGCCGGAGAATACTGATTCGGGAAATAGTCAACAATTCTTTCACCCTTTGCATCTATTTTTTTTAAAAAAACCCAATTATCACTTGTTGGAACAAATTCAATGGTAAAATCTGCATTCGTATTTTTTTCAGCTTTTTCAACTAAATTTGAAGACAAATGTTTAGGAATTGACTGAAAATAATTTTTATCTAGTCCTTTTATTTTCATCCCAAATGTTACTTGTTGGTTATTTACTATTTTCATAATCACACACCTTCCTATTTTATATTAAAACGCATAAATTTATAAAATTGCTTAATTATTAAGATTTATTACAACCGGCAATTCTTGTATTTTATAAAAAATCTTAGAATGCTCTATGAAACTTTGTGGTTCTGCGCTTACATAAATTTTTTCCTGAAACTCTAAATTTTCTTGTTTTAAAAGACTCAGTTTTTTTAAATCTTCTTTTATATATTCAACAAAAATTTCTGCCGGATCAATAAATAAACCTTTTGGCACAAAGGTATTTAATTGAGGTAAAAGATAAGGATAGTGTGTACACCCCAGGATAATTCTATCAGGTAAAAAAGACCTCATTTCATCCAAATGTTTTTTTATATCATAAATTGCAGAATCATCTTTATAGCTACCGGTTTCAACTATTTCCACCCAATTGGGGCAAGCAATCTCTTTAACTTGCAAATTAGGATTATATTTTTTAAGCTCCTTTGTATAAACTCCTGAATTTACCGTTGCTTGAGTCGCAAAAACACCAATCTTTTGATTATTTTGTGACGCAATAACTTTCGCACAAGATTGTATAATTGGATAGATTTTAAAATTATATTCATTTTTGACTGTATCATATGCTTGTGCAGAAGATGTATTACACGCAATTACAACAGCTTTAACCCGTTTTTCTTTATAAAAATTAAGAATACTCCTTGCGTATCCTATAAGCTCTTCTTTGGATTTATTCCCATAAGGTAAATTCGCTAAATCTCCAAAATACATAGTATTTTCTTTTGGAAGTATTTTTCTGAATTTTGAATAAACCGATAACCCTCCGACTCCTGAATCGAAAAAACCTATTGGTTCGTTATTTAGATTGTGATTTAATGTACTCAATTATACCCTCAGCTATTGCTTTTGCAGTTTTTTGTTTTCTTTTGTTTGTAATAAGCTCGGCACGCTCTTCATCATTTGAAATAAAGCCCATTTCAACTAATATTGCCGGAACCGTAGTATGATTTATAACATAAAACTTAGATTTTACCAAGCCCCTGTCTTTTGTATCAACTTCCTGAACCAGGTGCTTGTGAACAATTTTTGCAAGATTATTGCTGTAATCATGATAATAGTGAGTTTCAATACCTTTTGGCTCGGTTGCAACTGCTGAATTAACGTGAATACTTACAAAAATTTCAGGAGCTTCATTTTCTGAGAATTCTACTCTATCCTGAAGCGATACGTAGCAATCATTTGTTCTTGTCATTGCTACCTTATAGCCTTTTGATTTTAAGATCGATGCAACGCGTTCCGAAACATCAAGCGTAATATCCTTTTCATTAATCCCTTCCCTTATTGCACCATAATCTGTTCCTCCGTGGCCCGGATCAATTACAACTTTACCCTTCTCTGCAGTCTTTTTAACTACAGCCCTTTCTTCAGTTTTATCTTTTACCCCTTGAGTAATTGTTATTTTTAACGCTTTTCCGTCTATACTCTGGTCTATTTTTACTATATCAGATTTATTAAGAGCAATTGTTCCTCTTACTCCCATTTGAGGAAGTAAAGACATTGTATAGGGTTTATAATATGTGTTATTAAAGGTCTTAATTAAATCCTGCTCGTTGTAGCTTTTTACATTGAACATGTACATATTTAAAGAATCGTCGGTTCTTATAATTGAATGAACAACCGGAGCTGTAAAAGATAATATCAGCTCATTGGTTTTATTATCAATTTTTCGAACGAAGGCTTTATTAATATTAGAAACCGTATTTACTAAATCGGTGTGTTTTAGTTTATCAGAATTTATAAAAAACAAGGACTGTGAATCTGCAGAGAATACAGGGATATATTTTTCCGCATCATCAGAATTAACAACTACTCGGGCTTTATTATACTCAAATTGTCCGATTTTCACCGTATCTTTACAACTGCCATCCGGACAGAGTTTAAATTCTTTATTTCGGAGATTGTTTTCTACATACGAATTCGGAAGATCAATAACTGCGCGTTTTGGATCTGTTAAGACAAATGTTTTATTGGCTGTAATTTGTCCTATACCATTTATTAAAAAGCCGCCATTTTTAATATGAACGCTATTCACGTGATACTTTGTTCTTAATTTTAAGCTTGAGGACAAATCTATAGATACTATAGAATCAAATGTTTTGCCATCCGAGTTGTTCAAAGTAGAATTCTCAAATGCTTGCTGGATATCAGCTATTACGGATGAAGGCATATTTGAACTTACTGCAGGATTTATAGGAACTTTTTGTACAGCTTGAGAATTTACTGCAATACTTGAATATGCAAGGTTTTTAGGATTATCATCATATACTGTATTAAAATAATCATTTGTAATTTGCGGCACAGAACATCTGACAATTATGTAACCGTTTAGGTAAAAAAGTGAAACCCGTGATACATCAAACCCTTCATCAAAAGTTATTACAGCTCTTACAACATCCGGCTCGGTAGTAAACTGCGATAGCCGAATTTCTTTGATATTACTTTTTTCAAAAACAAGTTGCTGCTTATCTCCTATAAGAACCGCATTTTCTATATCAAAATATATTCTGTTAGGATTTTGAAGCTTGGATATTTTAAAATTTTTCTGTACACCATCAGACGATTCAATAGTATTAATAAAAATTAACGAAGATGAATCATCATAATTCATTGACATAATTTTTGAAGGCTCTGCATTACATGCCAGAGTTCCGACAAAAAAAAGTATAACGCTTATTATTAGAAAAAATATTCGTTTCATCTCTAATAAGGCACTCGCCCCCAAATTCTCAAACAAGATTTTAACAAAAATATGATGAAAAGTAAACTTGATATTAACAATGCTGAATTTGGCAAAGTGCTCTTTTTCTTTGAAATACCAGAACTCGTATGGTAAGACTACAGCTGGCTCAAAAATCGGAAAAATAAAACCAGGTCATTATTAAAATGTGATTTGCTAATGTAAAATTTCGTAACAATTGGAGAAAAAACATTATTAGTTAATTACGGATTGCAATTCTTTGCGTAATTGATAAAAAGTAACAAGTTTTTTCTGGTAAAAAGATGAACTAAACCTAAATGTGTTGACTCCTTTAATTAATCTAATACTTATATGTGAAGCTCTAAGTTTGCATGCAAATTTTTGTTTGACTTTCTGAAAATAAACATTAATCATCTAAATGGATGTGTCCAAAAGGTAAATAATCTGTCACAATACAATTGTGAGAATATATTATGCCCTTTGTATATAGATTGCAGAAAATACTTGACTTTCGAATAAGAAAGAAAGAAGAGCAGCTAATGGCTGTACAAAAAGCACAGCAGGATGTATACATAGCGGAAGATAAAATCCGACAGAATAATGCAGAAATACAACAAACCATAAAAGACCGTAAATCAGCAGATTTCAGGATGATGGAATATTATGACAATTATCTCCACCATCTCTGGGATAAGGCAGACGCATTGGAACAAGAGCGAAAGCGCCTTCTGGCAATACTGGAAGAAGAGCAGCAAAAACTCGTTAAGTGTGAACAGGCCGTAAAGGTCTTGGAAAAACATAAAGACAAACAAAAGGAAGCATACCAAGAAGAACAAAAGGCAATAGAGCTAAAACAATTTTCCGAAATCGGTGTACAAAGATTTTTTATTCAATCGCGCGAACAGGCCGAAGAACAGGAACTGGAAGCACAAATAAAGCAACTTGAAATGGAACAAAACGAAAATGAATATTGAGACAACAAATCAAAAAATTACATCAGCTACAATTAATTCAAGCACAACAACTTTATCAAGGTCTGTAAACGAGGATTTTTCAAAGTTTTCCGATGAGTTAACCGCTCTTTCTAGGCAAGAAAAAGTTGAGAAAACAAATAAAGAAGAGCTTAAGACAGAATCACAAGAAAAAACTGATAAAACAGAAGAAGTTAAAGAAGAGAAAAAGACGGAAGAAAAGGCTGATAAAGTTGAAGAAACCAAAGACGAATCTTCAAAGCTCAATTCTCAAGAAAAAAAAGAAGAGACCGAGGAAAATAAATCCGAAAATAAGCCGGAAGATGCATTGGTTCATGATGAAAAAAATAAAGAGAATGGTTTGGATGATGTTTTTAATGGTCTAAAAAATACTTTAGAAGAAATCAATAAAGTAAAGAATCCAAATAATTCATTTGGTAATTTGGATGAAAACAATTTAGAGCAGATAAAGAAACCCGAAGATTTCAATCATCCGGATGAAAAACCTGTTGATATAATCAAGAAGCCAGAATTTAATACCGATAAAGATAAAAATAATGAGGAAAACGGTTTGATAAATAATGATATGAATATTCAAGAATCAAAAGAGCCTGTTATGCCGCAGATGAATTCCGGCATGAATTTTGATACAAACGGGCAGCCTTTTAGAGAGTTTATGAATAACCAGCAGCAGGAACTTAGTCTTTCACAAAAAGATTTGGAAGAAGAAACTGCAATTTTATCAACAATGAGTGAAAATATTGCAATTGCAAGCAAAAATATGCTGTTAAATAAAAATACCCAGAAAGAAAGCGAAAAAGTTGAACCCGTCAAATTAGAACAGAACGCGGAAACAACACAAGAGAGGGTTCAACCTCGAGTTAAAACGGTATCAAATGAACAGGGGATTAAAAAGGTTGATACTAAGACAAATGTTACGGTTGAGACAGTAGTAAAATATGATAAAGTAATTATGGATGCCGGTGACGTGGAATTTTTTACCAAACTCGTTGAACAAGGTTCTGTAGATATGAATACTGCTGTTCAGCATACCGGAAAATCGGCTCAAGTATCTAAAACATTGGCCGATATGCTTGCTAAATCAATGCAGGATAACCAGCCTGTAAGAATAGATTTTGACAATAATATTTCTGTCATTATAAAGTAAGTAGGGAAGGAAAAATTTCAGCAGATTTCCTTCCAAGCTCACAAGTCGCAGAAGCGTATTTGAAAGAAAATTTACCTCTTTTAAAACAAAGGTTTGATGATAACAATATTGAATACGATGAATTAAACCAAAGAAAACAGCGCCAGGACGAAAAAGAAAACAGAAAGAAGGGACATAAAGATGAATGATTTGTACACAACAGCAATTAATACCCAGCGTGCAACAGTTCAGTGGATGGATGTTCTTGCTGATAACTTAACAAATGTTTATACTCCAGGATTCAGAGAAAATAAAGTTACATTCAAGACATTCTTAGGTGGTGCTGTAATCGATAATAATGTTAAAAATTTAGGACAAGGAAAATCAACTCCCGGAACATCTAATGAAAACCTTTTCTTTGAAGGAAGCGGATATTTTATGCTAAGAAGTCCGGAAGGCAATGTTGCATACACACGTCTCGGAGAGTTCACTTTTGATTCTGAAGGTGTATACAGAGCCAAAAACGGTGATACTGTTCAAGGATATATATTGAACGATAAAGGTGAAATTATGTCCGGTACAAAATCCATAAGTGCAGACTTATATCAGGATACAGCATTAAAAGGTGGCGCTCTGAGTATCCCGACAACTAATATTAAGCTTTGGATAGATCCCAATAATGGCAAATTTTTAGGCAAATATGATGAATATGAAATCAAAAATGACGGCACAATTTATGGTAAAGCAGACGGCGGAAACCGTTCGGTTCCTTTGTACAAAATAGCTACTGCAAATTTTCACAATCCAAATGGGTTGTATGAAGTTAAGGATGGTGTTTTTGTAGAAACTCCTGAATCAGGGAAGCCTGTTGTCGGAAGAGGTGAAATCCGTTCCGGATTATTAGAGCAGGATAATATCGATTTTAAGGCTAAAATGGCAGATTATTAGCAGGCAAAAGTCCAGATGGAACTTGTAAATGCTTTAATTAAATCTAATAAAGATCTGCTGCAGTCGGCAATGGAACTTGCTACACAATAATAGTTAATAATCTTTCATATATCACAACTCCGTTTTATAAAGGAATTAAGTTTTTTTAATTCCTTTTATTTTTGCCTAAAATGTAATTCTTCCTGAAACCCCGGCAAAAGGATTTGAATAACTATCACCGGTAGTTGCATATGCACTTAACTCAAGCTTACAATTATCATAATTTTTATTGTAACCGCAGCTTAGCGATGCACTGTTATTATCAATAGAAAATGCAGAGTTAACACCATTGCTGTTTGAATATCCTGCACTCAAACCATTATTACCATTTTGATTAAAAATGGATACTCTGTATGAGTTTACCGGATTGCACTGTGTATATTCTATGTTAGTTTTTTTATTATTTATATTATACTGCGCCTTGATACTTGTATCTGTTTGCCCTTGTGTTTTATTCCAGCCTAAACCTACTTTTTCTCCTGCATATAAGCTATATCTGTTATCTTCTTTTTTATAATCTGCGGAAGCTGTGAACCCGCTAACTCTATACGAAGCTTTTTTAAAGAATTTTGAGACTACTTGTACAACCGGAACATCTTTTTCTAAATTAGTAACATTATATAATGTCGTTTCCTGCTTAGGCTTTATAAAAGCAGATTCAGCATATGTCGGTGTGGGTCCTGCTGGTTTTATACGCGAATGCTTGAACTTTTCTTCTACAGCTTCTCCAAGATTTTCCCCGCAACGTTCAAGATTTTTTATTGTTTTTTGCACAACAGGAGTGTCTAATAATGTATCATCAACATTATTATCCTGTACTGCATCCAAAAATCTTTTTAACGGGTCTGACATATACTCTCCTTATATATAATAAGTATATATCAAATAAATAATTGCCTTTTTGTTACAAAAATTAATACATTTAGTTGATGTTTTAAATTTTGGTTAAAGTTTAGAAAAATTTTTCCGATAAAAATATTGACAAATAAAAAAATAACCTTAAAACCATTCTAGAAAGGTACAGGAAAATGGCAGAACTTGTAAATTTATTAACACGTGTTTTAACATCAAAACCGGCCGTATATACAGGCGGTATAACAAGGACATCCGGCTCTAATCCGTTTGCACCGACATCAGGAAATCCCTTTGTTACATCGCACAATTCTAATCCGTTTGCAAGTTACGGCCAAAATAAACCCGTTGCGGGAGGTTATTTTGCAGGATATTACAATAACAAGCCTAATATTGTCGGCCGAAGACTTTTTATAGAGGTATAAGACTCAAAAATATACCGCTTCATTATCCCCAAATATAAGCTGTGCAGAAATACGCATGGCTTTTTTGTTTTTAGATGGTAAAATGTCTCTTAAGGAGTATTCGGTTATGAAAAAAATATTATCTTTATTATTGATATTAGCATTTATGTTTTCCAATACCAGTATTATATTAGCAGCCGAAAATAACGGAAACAATAAAAGCTTACAGGAAGATACACTTGTTGTTCCGAAACGAATTGAGAATGAAATCTACAGCAGCATTGTGGAAATATACGGAGAGCGGAATGCAAAAGAAATTTATGACAAAGTAATGGAGATTGCACAAAAATCAATTGAAAAACGTTCCGAGACACTAAAACAAGAGGATTTAAACCGTCCTGATGATTGGTATAAAGATGAAATTATTTATATGTTTTATGTAGACCAGTTTGGAGTTGTAAGTCCGGAAAAACCTAATACCTTCAGGGATACTTCTGCAATGTTTGATTATCTTAAAGATTTGGGGGTAACAACATTATATCTTCTTCCTTTTGCTGATTCACCGATGTCTGATGCGGGATTTGATGTAAAAAATCCGAGAAATATAAGAGAGGATTTGGGCGGAAAAACTCAGTTTAAAGAATTTGTAGTGGAAGCTAAAAAAAATGGTTTTAAAATTAAGTCTGATTTGGTATTGAACCATGTCTCCGATGAGCACGAATGGTTTCAGTCCTTCTTGAGGGGTGATGTTACAAAGAAAGATTATTTTGTTGTAAAAGACAAAATGCCTGAATATAAAAAATACGTTGACGAAAAAATCGGAACTGTAGTTGAGTATAAAGAAAAGAACGGCAAAATTTCTAAGAGGAGATTAATTTTCCCGGAAATTACGGATAATCATTACAGAAAAGTCACATTAAACGGCAGAAATTATTATTTTTACCATACATTTTATCCGTTCCAGCTTGACGTAAATTGGGAAAATCCTGATGTATTATATTATTGGCTTGGTACAATAAACTATTGGGCAAACTTGGGTATTGATATTTTTAGATTAGATGCAATTCCATATTTATCGAAAGAAGACGGGACAACAGCTGAAAACTTGCCAAAGACACATGCTATATTAAAGCTTATAAGCTGCTATATTCAAATGACAGCTCCGAGAACTGTTATTCAGGCAGAAGCTTGCCAGTATCCAAATGATATCCTGCCCTATTTTGGTAAAGAAAGAAAATTCAAAACTACGATTAACAATCAGGAAAAGGAAATAAAGAGAACGGATGAGTTTCAAATAGCATACCATTTCCCTTATATGCCGGCGATTTGGGCTTCTCTTGTAACTGGAGATAAGCAGCATTTTATAGATGCTTATAAGGCGACACCTCAAATCCCATCGACGGCTTCTTGGGGTGTGTTTTTGAGGGTGCATGACGAATTGACTCTTGAGATGATTGATCCGCAGACCAGAGAAATTATATATAATGCACTTGAACCTAAAGGTGCGGAGTTCAGAAAGGGTTTGGGGGTTAGCGGCAGATTAGCTAATTTCCTCGATAATGATCCTGACAGAATTGAGCTTGCATTTTCTATTCTTATGTCCATGCCCGGTATTCCTATAATTTATTATGGGGATGAGGTTGGGGTAAGAAACAATTTTGCGAATGCTAAAAAGAGCGAGCAGGAAAGAATTGAAAAACAGAAAAGAGGCAAATTTAAGCTTTTGAGCTATTTTGACAGCCGTGATATCCATAGAGGTGCTGTTCCGGCAAAACTTTTCTATGGCTCATCTAAAGATTATTATGAGTTTAACAGCAAAGTTTATAAGAAGGTAAAGAATCTTATTGAGTTGAGAAAGAGCCTGCCTTCAATGTCAAGAGGCGATTTTACCTTGCTTAAAACATCTTCACCCGCAAATTTTGCTTATATAAGAAATTTTAAAGATGAAAAAATATTGGTAATCAATAATCTTTCCGGAGAAAAACTCGTTGCGGAGGTTACAATTCCTATGGATGTCGTACTTAAATCAGAAGGGCATATAGACCATTTGGAAAACCTCGTTAACGGTGATAATGTTAAGGTTGATATTTCATTGACAAACAGAACCATGCATTTAAGAATTGCACCATATGGTGTTGTCTGGTTAAGATTGTAATACTTTTATTGTGTATGATCTGATGAGAAAAAGAGAGAAAATTTATGACTTGACAAAATGTTAGGCTTTGCTTACAATGTAATATAAAATAAATATTGTTAGGTTAGTCGAACGATGAAAGTCTTAAATTCTCTTGGTAAATTTCTAGATCAGCCAAGGCTTGTTAATAACTTTTCAAAATATGTTCCAATGCTTATTACAATCTCAGCAAGCGGAATTGTATTAAACGATGTTTATAAAACACATCCTGAAAAACGTAAAAAAAGATTAATCCAAAACGGGCTGACTATGTTTGGAGCAGTCGCTTCTTCTCTTCTTGCGCCTAAAATAACCGCGAAATTGTTCAAGACTGCTCCGAAAATAGTTGGGATAAAAGAGCTTGAGAGACAGAATACAAATCTTATTAATAGATTTCTTAAACAAAATAAAGTTGGCAGAGAAACAGAAGATGTTTTGCACAGAGCAAAAAATAATATTCTGGGGCTTAATGATATAGATATTTTGACAAAAAATTTAAAAACTCATAATGAGACAAAGCTTTTACAGGACTTAATTCCGGAACCTGAAAATATATCTTCAAAAGAAATTTTTTCTGAAATAGGCCGGCTTTCCGTATTTGGATTAATTCCTGTAATGGGAGGTGTTTTAGGGGGAATTCTTGGGGATAAATTAAGCGGAGAAAATTATAAAGAGAAAGTTCCTAATAAAATTAAGGAGGGTGCTTACCAATATTTAGCAAATATATTTTTATGCAATATTGGTGCAGGCTGTGCGCTGGGTCTACTAGAAAAATCAAATATAAAATCTAAGTCTGCCAGAGCTCTCGGCATGGTAGCTGGTATCATTTTAACCGGAGTTATCGGCGGAAGTGCAATTGCCAACTTTATTGGAAAGAATATTATCAACAAATGTTTTAACAAATGCAATAATTCCGAAAAAGAAAGAAAGCCCGAACCTCTTGATATTTGTTTACACTCGGATGATATTGCAACTGTTGCGGTAATGTCAGGGCTAAGATGGATTGAACCGAGCCTGCCTGCTTTGTATTCAATATCAGGGTACAGAGCAGGAATAGGTTACCGCGGGAAAGAGAATTAAACATCTTTGGGTTTTGTTAGAAAACCCTGTTTAAAAGGAACATCCTTATTTATAAACCCCGTTCTTACAATATTTCTTCCAAATTTCTTTTCCAGTCTGTCCAAACTTTTGCCTAAATTTTCACTCTGTTCTTTCTTTTCATTATCGTTGAATAGTAGAAGTTGTTCTTCTTCACAGGAATTGAAATCTTCAAGAACAATACCAATACTTCTGTAAAGTACATTTTGCTGATACATTTTATCAAGCAGGGAAAATGCTTCTCTTGATATATCAAATTCAAAATCCGTTAAAAACTTTAGTTTTGTTTTATTATAAAGAGTCTGAAAATCCTTGGTTTTTAAAATCACTCCTATGGTTCCTGTTTTGCAATTAATTTTGCGTAAACGCGAGCAAACATCATGGATATGAATAGAGAGTTCATTTTTCAAAAAGTTTAAATCAGAGGAAAACTCCAGAAAAGATTTCGTATCACTAATTGATTTGGGAAGTTCAATTTCATTGCTGATTGGAGAGATAATGACTCCCATAAGTTCTGCCTTTATAGTAAGCCCGTTTTTCCCAAATCTTTTTTTTATCCATTCATCGTCTTTTTCGATATAATCCAAAGCCGTTCTTATACCAAGCCCTCTGAGTTTCACGCCAAGCTTCCTGCCTATTCCCCATACTTCCTGAATTTCCGTATGACTCAGAAGCTCCTTTATACTGGATTTTCCGGCAAGACATATATGCAATCTTGTTCTTTTAGATTTGTCGGAAGCAAGCTTTGCAAGAGTTTTTGTTCTGCTTACTCCAATAGATACAGGAATCCCGGCTTCTTTCATTATTTGGGTCTGCAATTTTTCTGCAAGCCTAAAATAATTCATTTTATAAAGTTTCGTAAGCCCGGTGAAATCAACAAATGCTTCATCTATCGAATAAACTTCCACATTAGGACTGAACTCCTTTAATATACTCATAACCTGCTTTGAGATTATTGTATAAGCATGGTGATTGGCCGTTATATAAATACATTCCGGGTATTTTTCCACAGCCTGAAACAATGGAATCCCCATTGGAACCCCAAGCAATTTAGCTTCTTTGGAGCGTGAAATCACACATCCGCGTTCTCCGGATACTACACTTACCGGTAAATTATTCAACTCCGGGTTAAGCCTTCTTTCACAGGAGACAAAAAAACTGTCACAGTCTATTAATGCTATGTATTTTTGATTTATCATGGCTACTCAAATGTATAATCAATACTCTTTTCTTTCCAGTTATAACGTTTCTTCTGCGGTAGAATTTCCAGCAAAAGCCCTTCTCGGTATCTTTTTACATACCATTTATGAAAGCGCAAAACTTGTTTTATATCGGTAGTCTTAAACTTCTCAATACGCTTTCCGCCTTTTATTTGCACCATTCTATATAGAGTTTCCATTGACTCGCCGGTTAAAATATCCTGCATATCAATAGTTTAACATGCTTTAGTCTAAAAAACTAAAATCTAATCGGCACACTGAAATTTATATACATTCCATTGTCATAACAAGGTCTATATAATCCACCATACCAGCACATGCGATATCTATACGGATAACATCCTCTCCTTCCATAACCAATTCCTATGAATGCTGGAGGGGGTGCTATATGCCTTCTTTGGGGCGGCATTCTTCTATGGAAGCCTGGTCCAGCATGTAAGGCATGCCCGCCACCCGGAGGAGGGGGAGGTGAAGCTGTCGCAGGAGAGACAATATACATAAGTGAGAAAATTGCGAATAATGAAAGAATTTTTTTCATACTTACACCTCCAATATGTTAACGAAATTACTACTTATTTTGTTCAAAAAACAAAAAGGCGGGATTTTTTCTAAAAGAAAAAATCCCGCCCCTGCTTTCTCTTTTTACTATTGTTCAAGAATATAATTTAAAAGCGTTCTGACTCCGGCGCCTGTTGCACCTGCAATAAACTCTTTCTGTGGTTTTTCAAAGAAAGCTGTTCCTGCAATATCAATATGTGCCCATTTAACATCTTTGACAAATTTCTTTAAAAATACACCCGCGGTAGAAGCTCCACCCCAGCGGGAGCCGGTATTTTTCATATCTGCAATATCACTCTTTAAGCTGTCAAAATAATCATCCCAGAGTGGTAATTGCCAGAAACGCTCTCCGCTTCTTGCAGCTGTATCGATAAGTGTTCTCACAAACTCATCATCATTACCCATAATACCGGAAGCTTGCGTTCCTAATGCTACCATACAAGCCCCTGTTAGAGTAGCAAGGTCAATGACTTCATCAACGCCTAGTTCGCAAGCGTAACACAAAGCATCTGCCAGCGTTAAACGTCCTTCAGCATCAGTGTTATCAACCTCAATAGTTTTACCATTCTTAGCAGTTAGTATATCTCCTGGTTTATATGCGCCATTACCCGGCATATTTTCACAGGCAGCAATTATACCGTGAACTTCTACTTGAGGATGGAATTCTCTTATAATACTCATAACCCCAAGAATGCATGCTGCTGCTGACATATCATCTTTCATTGTAAGCATGCTTGATGGCGGTTTAATATCGAGTCCGCCGCTATCAAAAGTAATTCCTTTGCCAATAATAGCAATTTTCTTCTTAGGATTATCTACCTGATATTTCATATGAATAAATTTAGGTTCTTGTATGCTTCCTCTTGCAACGGCAAGAAAAGCTCCCATGCCCATTTTTTCACACTCTTCTTTGTCGTAAATTTTTGTATCCAAGCCTAAATCACAAGCGATTGACGCTAACTCTGTCGGAGTTGCAAACTGTGCCGGCTCATTTGCAATATTTCTTGCAAAACTCATTGCTTCTGCTATTTTAGTAGCTTTCTCTACAATTTCTGCATTTGCCTGAACATAAACTTCTTTAACCTTATTATCTTTCTTTTCAGACTTATATTTATCAAAAGCATAGTCAGCAATAAAAGCTCCTAAAGTAAATTGTTCTGAATAATCAAATTCAATCCCGTCCAGAGAAAAGGCAACTTTTTTAGCTTCCATCTGCATAGATTTTTTTACAGCTTTAGCAATTGCCTCTCTCATTTTATCGGGATTAAATTCTTCTTTTTTACCTAATCCAAGAACAAGAACTTTTTTGTACACTTCTTTGCCATAAGTTGGTAATAAATATGTTTCGCCGAATTTACCCTTGAAATTATCCTCATCAATAGCATATTTATTAGCTAAATCACTAGAGGTATTTTCACCCTCAAATAAGTTAACTACAAGGATATCAGCATCAATGCTTTTAGCATCCTGAACAACTTTAATTTCCATAATTCAAAACTCCTTTCTTATTTTAATATTTTATATAATATTATATGCTTTTAAAATACGCTAACTAGATTATAAAACAAATCATTTGACATTAAATTATGTTTAAGTTAATATAAATCTTGCTAAGGGCGTTTAGCTCAGTTGCCCAGTGAGGCAAAGAGTTGAAAGTTCCCAGAGAAGTTCAGGAGGTTGAGCCGAACAAATCTAAACAATGGACGCTCTACCAACTGAAGGAATGAAAATTTAATATGGTGATGGGCGTTTAGCTCAGTTGGTAGAGCGTCTCCCTTACAAGGAGAGGGTCAGAAGTTCGAGTCTTCTAACGCCCACC
>CALUQF010000012.1 GCA_944322835.1 Candidatus Gastranaerophilales bacterium
CAGGACGAGTTGGAAGCTTTAAGAAAAAGAAAAGGATAGCTAAATGATAGATGTAATAACAAATGCAGTTTTAAAGTTTTTAGGTTCACACGTAAAACTTATTATTGGTGTTGTCGTGAATCTTGTTTTAATATGGGGGTTATGCAAACTTATTGATTTGTTTGGGCGAAAACTTGTGTACAGGTTGAGAACAAAGAATTCAGACTCTCCTCTTTTAAATCTGATGCCTATATTGAATAGAATTGCAAAGGCCATTATTGTGTTTATCTTGCTTGCAGGATTTTTACAAAGTTTTGGTTACAATGTCGCTTCTCTTATTGCAGGTTTCGGAATTACAGGTTTGGCAGTAGGTTTTGCTGCAAAAGAAGCTATCGGAAATGTTTTTGGCTCATTTGGGCTTCTGGCTGACAGGGTTTATAAAATAGGTGAATACATCAAATTCAACGGCTTTGCCGGAACTGTTGAAAATATTAATCTACGCTCAACTACAATCAGAGATGATGACGGATTTGCGGTGAATGTTCCGAATAACCTGCTGGCTAACGAAGAAATTGTTAATGTATCACAATCGAATGGCAGAAGAATAGACCTTAAAATCGGGATAGAATACAACACTTCAAACGAAAAAATCGATAGAGCCTGCGAAATTTTAAGAGAAATTGCAAGGCGTGATGATACAGTGCTCGAAGGAGAACATGCGTTTTTAGAAAACCTTGATGACAGCGCAATTACAGTAAGACTCGTATGTTTCACATCAAAAACTTCCTGGGGTGAATACATTTATGTAAAAAGCCGGATAATAAGAGAAATCATCCACCGTTACCGCGAAGAAGGAATTGAATTTGCATTCCCGTCTACAAGTGTATATATGGCTGGATAGATGATGTTCGTGAATTGAGGTTATAATATTTTTATGAGTCAAGAGCGGATATTTGGAAATATATTTGATGCGGTAAATCAAATATTTACAACTTTCTCCAGATTTGATTAAATTAAAATATGAAAATAAAAATCATTGCTCTTGGAAAAATTAAAGAAAAATTTATAAAAGACGGGATAGAAGAATTTCTTAAACGCCTGAGGCCCTATGCGCAGGTGGAAATCACAGAACTTATGCCGATAGAAATAAAAGATGACAACTTGACCTCCAAAGTTCTTGACGAAGAAGCAGAAAAAATCTTATCCAATATAAAACAGGATTCTTATGTCATTACTTTAGAAATTTTAGGCAAACAGCTCTCTTCTGAAGAATTTGCTTCCAAAATAGAGGAAATCACAAACAGCGGTATATCAGAACTTGTTTTTGTTATAGGCTCCTCCTGCGGGCTTTCTCCCAAAGTATCCCAAAGAGCGGATTTTAAATTAAGTATTTCAAAAATGACATTCCTGCACCAATTTGCAAGACTTTTACTTGTCGAGCAAATATATCGTGCTTTTAAAATTCTAAAAAACGAAACATATCACAAATAAAAAGGGTGCAAATGCACCCTGAAAATCCAACTATCACAAATCAATATATTATTAAACTTTCATACTTCATTAATTTACTTCTTATAGCGGTTTATTCCACAAAGATTCAGCAAATTTATTTTGAACAGCTCCGTTTTCTACTGATAATGATACGTTGCTCGGAGTGAAGATGAATACCATATCACTGATTTTTTGAGCTGTACCGTTTAATGCGTGAGATGCTCCGCAAATAAAATCAATAGTTCTTTGAGACTGTTCTTTATCTAACAAATCCAAATGCAAAATAACTGTTTTCTTATCAATAAGTTTTTTAACAATTTGAGCTGATTCAGAAAAAGAACGGGGTTCAATTACTGTAACTTCACCGGATTTATAAGAATTTGGATGAGAAACAACTTTTGATTCGCGCTCATATGAACGTTCCGGCTTAACTCTTGTTTCGTACATTGTGTCTAATGCTAAATTTCTATCTGTAACATAATCGTCATCACGGTCAACTAAATCCATGAATGCGTCTTCGTCGTTTCCTTCATTAAAACTTCTTGTGAAAAAGTTCACAAATCCTTTTAATCCTTCTGATAATGCCATTTCTCCTCCAATTATAATTCTACTTAATAAATAACTTTCTGCCTATTCTGATTATTGTTGCGCCTTCTTTTAGCGCAATTTCATAATCATCGCTCATTCCCATTGATAATTCCGGAAGCTGAACTTTAAACTTTTCTTCCAGACTATCCCTGAAATCTCTTATATCTTTGAATAACTTATGGAGTGTATCCTTATCCGCTCCTAAAGGCGCTATGTTCATTAACCCGATAACATCCAGCCCCTCAAGCTTAAGAATTTCTCCCAAATCGTTTTTCAAAGCCTCTTTTGTATATCCGGACTTCTGTTCCTCTCCTGCGTTATTAACCTGCAATAAAACTTTCTCTCTCTTATTCAACAGGCAAGCCTCTTTAGAGATTATACGGGCAAGCTTTAAAGAGTCAACTGATTGAATTACATCAAAGTACTTAACAACTTTTGCAGCTTTGTTGCTCTGCAAGTGCCCTATAAAGTGGAATGTTGAATTCTGCCTGATATCTTCCGGAAGCTCTTCTATTTTGTGAATAGCATCAATCGCTCTTGACTCCCCGAAATCTCTAAGCCCTGCTTCATATCCCGCTTTTATCCCCTCAAGTCCGAAATACTTGGTTACTGCTACTATTTTAATTTTAGAATGTGCGATTTTGTTTTTGATTTCCTGAAGGTTTGCTTTAACTGGCTTAGGGTCAATTTCAAAACCTTCTCCCCAAATTTGTGATGGTATTAACATTTCCCCTCAACCCTCTTTTGTATTATATACCAGAAATCATGCCCTGTTCAAGTCCTTGATTGTAACAACTTTCCTGATTTTTCTAAACATGCCGAAACCCATGTTTCACATGGATTTCGACCATGTTCAAATTATTAAGTTTTGTAAAGTTTTCATGATTTTGTTAAGAATTTGACAAAATTTTTGAAAAAATTTTTCAAAAAAGGCATGCCTTTTTTAACTAACTACTGCCCCAGATATGCGAGTGTTTCCATAATTGAGCTTGCTGTTGAGAATACACGGGAGTTCATTTGAATCATTCTCTGTGCAGTAATCATGTTTGTTAATTCTGCCGCGATATCAACGTTAGAACCTTCGTAACCGCCGGATTCAATGGAACCGAATGAGACTTCTCCTGCCATACCGTAGTATACTTCACCAACGTCTGCTCCCCACTCCCAGAGGTTGTTGTTGACTGATACCAGACCTTCTTCATTAACCATTGTTGCAAGCTCGATTACAAAATTTGAATTTGCAATAGAAGTTCCTTCAGCCTGTACATCATTACCTCTAATTGTTACACCTTGTGATGTTGTATATTTCCAGTGGACAGAGTAAGTATCATCGACATATTGCGTAAGGATTGAACCATCGCTATATGTTGCGGCTATAATACCGTTTTCATCTACTGTTGTAGACATAAGTGTAATGGTATTGTTATCATTGTAGTTAACCATTTCTGATAAATTAACAACCTGGTTAATTTGTTTTGACGGATTAGAGTTGCTGATACCAGTTTGTCCTACAAAGTTACTTTCCGCGTCTACAAACTCAATATCACCTGTATAAGAAATTCTGCCATCTCCTGTTATAGAGAATGTAACTCCTGAACCATCAAGACTCTGGTTAAATGAGTCAATAATGCTTTGTATCGTAGGATCACCTTCCGGTACCGTCAGGGTATATTCGGCATCTCCGACTTTTACATCAATTGTACCTGTTGTTATACTTGCATTATTTAATTGACTTATTGTTTTACCTGCCAATCCCGGATCACCTAAAACTTCAGCACGCAAGTTCTTAGGCACCTGTACTGTTTCTCCGGAGCTTGAATTTGAGTAAGGACTCTGTGCGGCAACAACTTTCATACCTGATTGAGTAACTACGTTACCCTCGGAGTCTGTTGAGAATACGCCGTCACGGGTATAATATAACTTCCCTTCGGAATCTTGGACTACAAAGAATCCGTTACCGGAAATCATTAGGTCCATATCACGTCCGGTGCTTACGAAATCACCTGACGTAAAGTTTCTTGTTATACCCCCGACTTTTACACCCAGCCCAATCTGTTTCGGATTTGTACCGCCGCCTTCGTTTGTTGCGGCGCTTCCGTATGATAAATTCTTTGAATACAGTGTTTCAAAGGTCATATTTGCAGCTTTAAAAGCTGTTGTATTAATGTTTGCAACGTTGTTTGCAATAACATTAATCTGCTGTTGTCCTGCATTTATACCTGTACTGGACGTGTGTAACGCTTGTGACATTGATTTTCTCCTCTCTCCTCGTTATAAAAATTTATGCTGCATTTTGCGTAGAATCTGTTGCGCTATCTGAACTTTCTGAAGATTCACCAGGCTCACGTATTGAAATAATATTCGCAATTGAATAATATTCGCCGTTTATTTTTACTTTGCCGGTTCCTTCTTCAAAACTTGCTTCTTCAACCTTACCAGTAATAATAGTATCTTTCTCACCTTCTTTTTCGGCAGGAATTTTAACTGTAACTTCTTTTCCAATCATAGAAAGTGTCTGTGTTATTTCAGCATTTGCCGCAATATCTGAATAAAGCGCTGAAAGATAGCTCATGCAATTCTCAAAACCTTCATTCATTTGTGTCATTTGTTCTAAGGTTGAATATTGTGCAAGCTGTGCGAGCCACTCTGTATTATCTGTAGGCTGGGTCGGGTCTTGATTTTGAAGCTGCTGTAACATTAGTGTTAAAAACATATTCTCATCGGTTTCCGTACTCGTTGTTCTGTCTGTATTTGTTTGGCTCATTGCTGTCTGGTTCTGCAATGCTGTTATTTCGCTTGATATAGTACTCATAGCTTTCTCCTCCGTTAAACCTCATCATTTTGGGCAAATGCCATAGTTTGTTCAAATTCCTGTTTATCTTTTTGCCCTCTATTTGAGTGTTGTTCTTTATTACCGCCTCTGGAGCCTTCCTGTTCTGTCCAGTCGGCATTGTATTCACTCTCCTGCGTATCATTGAGTTTCACTGATACGTTATCTACACTTACCCCGTGGGATATTAGATTGTCTTTAAGACCATCTAAGCCCTTCATAATAAGATTTCGTGCTTCCTGCGTTGTTACGGTAAACTGCGCCGATAAACCTTCCGGTGTATTTATAAGCTGTACGGATACTTTGCCCAGAGATTCCGGATTAAGCACAATATTTACCCTTGAACCGCTCTGCATGCTCTCCATTTGTTTTGTTATCTGTTCCAATATCTTATTTGGATTAGCCTCTAAAACCTGATTGTTTGGCTTTACTGTCTGAGTGTTCGTGCTCTGGTTTGTATTAAATTGAACGTCACTATAATCGACATCGCCTTGCAGCATAACCTTTACACTGTGTTCTTCTGCACTTTCATGGTGCATCAAATCACTTTGGGTATCATCACCGCCGCCTTCAGCTTCTATTGATTCGATATTCAATTCTTTAATCTGTTCTTCATTAAGAATGTCTTCTATAGCTTCATCACTCTCACTAACAGCTTCTTTAACTTTTGTCTGTCCTTCTGTTGCAACTTGTACTTCATCAGATACAGCTTCGGCTGTCTCAAGAAGAGTTTCTATTTCTTCAAAATTTTGCATAACTTCTTTTGAACTTTCAGTTTCCGGAAGGGTTATTGCTTGTGTTGTTTCAGTAACCTCAGTAGTTTCAGTATCACTATCTATGCTGTTTGTTTTTTTGTCTTTTTCGTCCTCATCTTCATCTTCTTCAATATGCAGGATTTTTTTTGCAATCTCTTCTGCATCTAATTCTTCACCCGAACTTACTGCAGCTTCGGTTTCGGAAATTGATGAGGTTGTATCTTCACTATCAGAAGATTCTGTGTTTTCGTCTTTTTGTCCCTGTGAAGCTAAATATGCAATAAGCTCTCTTATATCATATATTACGCTGCCCGCAAAAGTTTCGTTTGGCTGCAAGCTTGTGTCATTATCTGCCTCTTTTGAGCTGTCTTTTTCATTTTTTAAGCCGGAGGCAATTGTATTTGTATCAGAAGATTTTTCGGTTTTATCTGATTTCCCTGATTTACCCCCCAGAGCGTTTTGTTTGTCAAAAAGTTTTTGGAAATCGACTTTAGAATCATCAGCGCTAAAGTTTGCAGCAGCTGTCGATGCTTTCTCCTGAATGTTTTGTAAATTATTAATACTATTGAATAAATTTTGTATCATACTGCTTTGAACCTTGCTGATGTAATATCGTCTATTTCTTTCATTTCCAGGTGCAGAAATTCTTTATAAAATTCTTTTTCCTGTTTTTCCTTTAATTTCTTTAAGATTTCTACTCTCTGGTGTGCCTCTTTAACCTCTTGCTGTTTTCTAGAAAGAATCGCCTTTGTGTTATTAATAATTCTTTCCTGATTTTTTGCGTCATTTACGAGTTTTATACCAAATACCCTCCGGCCTTCAATCTGCCCGATATCGAGTTCGGAAGATGATGATAAGATTTCCATATATCTGGTATTTTCTTCCTGGCTTAATAGAATACCTTGAAGCTTTTCTTGCTGTTGATTGAGAGCAGAAACTATTTTTGCCATCTCCATCTGTCGTTGTTCAAGCTCCTTTTCGCGCATATCAAGCACTACCTGAAGCCGAAACTTGTATTTCTTCAATTTACCTACCTCGTCCAAAATGGTACTATTAGTACCTCTAATACTTTACAGCATGACGGCATGCTTACCATCATTTATTTGGTTGAATTTATTCAGAAATATTTTTGAACGAGAAATGATGGGAGTAATTTTTGGGAAATATTGACACCTCACCCAACCATCTCCTTACAGGCACAGCTGTCCAAGATAAATTTATAAACAAACATCGTATACTACTACAGATCTGCAATTGCGGAATAGCACAAGATGTCTAGACATAAAAAAGACCCCTCTCCCGAATTTCTAAGTTTCGCCGAAGCTCAACTTGAAATTCTGCCCTCTCCCGCAGGGGGCGAGGAGAGCGCCACGCAGGGCGTAAAGCCTACCCGCCCCGTCAGATTGACCTCTGTGTGGGAGCGGATTTGTGGACGGACGGGGGTAAATGGGAGTAAATGAATAGTCCGGATAGCGAACAGATGGAGCCGGCTAAGCCATTAGGCTTAAAGGCGGAACTCTGTGAGCGTGGAGCAAATCCAAGACAGTGGCGAAATCTTTGATTTCGGGTAGGGGTCATGTACTGATATTGGATTAGTATTTTAAACTCCTAAAATTTATTTAGACACTAGTGCGCCTTACAGGAGAGGGAAGTTTTCAAGTTGGACTCAAGCGAAGCTTAGAAATTCGGGTGAGGGGAAATATAGCCTTCCCTCATCTTTTGTTTATATTTTCTTCAATCTTGCATAAGTTGCATCCATAGCTTTTTTGCCAAGCTTGCCAAAATCTATTGTGTACATTGTGCTGTCACCCATCTGGATAACATCAGCAATATGCCCGACTCCAAGCTTTTCATGAAATACTCGTTCTCCAACATTAAAGAAATACTGGGTTGTAGCATTTTTTAACTCTTCTTTCTTTTTCTGTTCTTCTTCGAGCCTTTTTTCTTCGCGTTTTCTTTCCTCTATTTTTTGTTTCATAATATTGTTTTCAAAAAACGCTTTAAGCTTCTCTTCCTCGCGCTCTTTATTAATAGGGCTTTTCTTTATAATAACCCTGCTTGGAGTGCGCTGGATAACATTTGTAGTCTTTTTAGCAGACGGAGCAACAAAATTCGCGCCAAAACCTGAGGAGGGTTTAACATAACCGTCAGAAGTAAATGAAGATGAAGTTGTTCCTGTATTATTATATTTACCCCTTCCGCCCTGAACGGATTTAACGGCGCTTTTGAATGTACTTTCATGACTGAAGCCTGATGAAGCTTCTTCTTCAAGCAGATTCGCAGGGATTTCGGCAAGGAATCGGCTTGGAGAATAATATTTGTATTCACCCCACATTTGACGCCGTTTTGCGGTTGTCAAATAAAGCTTTGTTTCAGCTCTTGTAACCCCTACATACATAAGCCTCCGCTCTTCTTCCAGTTCTGAAAGGCTGTTAGAGCATCTTGCAGACGGGAATATCCCTTCATCACAGCCGGCTAAGAATACGATAGGGAATTCCAGCCCCTTAGATGCGTGAAGAGTCATCAAGGTTACATTGTTTGCAATCTCGTCCATTCCATCTATATCAGAAACCAGTGAGACCTGGGCTAAGAATTCTCCCAGTGTGTTATCAAGTTCTTCCGGCTCAAACTCGTTTGCAACGTTTACAAGCTCTTGCAGGTTCTCTATTCTTACGGCATCTTCGTCAGTACCTGAAGCCTGCAGTTCTCTTAAGTATCCGCTCTTTTCAAGAACCAGGCTCAAAAATTCCGGAAGAGAGTATCTGGACTCTGCCTCTTTTAGTTTAAGAATAAGCCCTGCAAAATCTTTTAACTTGCTTGCTGTGCCGGATTTAATCGTCTCAATGTTATCAACATCTATTATTGCGGAAAATAGACTCAAGTCATTGGCATCCGCATAATCCTGCAAGTGTTTGAGCGTTGTTTCTCCAATCGCGCGCTTAGGAACATTAATAATTCTTCTCAATGATTGAGAATCGTCATTGTTGTAAATAACTTTTAAATAAGCAATGGCGTCTTTAATTTCTTTTCTGTCGTAGAACTTAAGCCCGCCGTAAATTCGATACGGAATTCCGGCAGCAATAAGCGCTTCTTCAAGTGCTCTTGATTGTGCGTTTGTTCGATAAAGTACCGCAAACTGGTTATAATTATCAGATGTATCGCGGATAGAGCGCACTATATAATTAGCTTCATCTGCCTCATCTTCTGCTTCATACAGAGAAATCTTTTCTCCATCGCCTTTTTGCGAGTAAAGAACTTTATCCACACGCTCTTCATTGTTTTCAATAATGGCATTTGCGGCATTTAGAATATTAGCGGTAGAGCGGTAGTTTTGCTCCAGCTTAACAAGTTTTGCGCTCGGGAAGTCGTTTTGAAAATTCATAATAATCCTAAAATCAGCACCTCGCCAGCTGTAAATTGATTGGTCGACATCGCCTACAACGCACAAAGAACGTGTCGGGGGAATTTCAGGAAGTAAATTTGTATACAATGCTTTTACCAGCTGATACTGAGCCTGGTTTGTATCCTGATACTCGTCAACCAGAATATGCTGGAACCTGTCGTAATATTTTTTCCTAACCTCCGAATTTTGCTCAAGCAGCTTAACACAGAGCATAAGCATATCGTCAAAGTCTATAGCATTGTTGTTATTTAGTGTATTTTCATACATTTCATATACCTGCGCAATCTTTTGTGATTTATAATCGCGCGCAAAAGTTGCAAATGTATAAGCGTCCTGCATCTTGTTTTTTGCATTAGAAATAACCGCCTTGACTAATTTTGGCTGATATATTTTATCATCAAGATTTAATTTTTTAATTGCCTGCTTAATTACAGCTACAGAATCCGTTTCATCATAAATAGAGAAATTCTTATCGAGTTTTTTCCCCGATTGGAATGAATAGTTTTCAATATCCTGTCTTAAAATTCTTCCGCAAATACTGTGGAAAGTTCCGACCCACATATATTTAACAACATTTTCACCTAAAATAGATGCAAGACGCTCTTTCATCTCCTTAGCCGCTTTGTTTGTAAAAGTTACTGCAAGAATTTTTCCTGCAATAGCGCCCTGCTGAATCATATATGCAATTCTTGACGTCAAAACCTTGGTCTTACCGCTGCCTGCACCGGCTAGAATTAGCAGTGCCCCCTCTGTAGTCTTTGCTGCTTCAAGCTGTTCCTTATTAAGGTTCTCTAAAATATTTTCCATTCCCCTATTCCCAAATTACCTATTTTGTGATATCATGTATCAGCATACAAAGAAAATAATATTTTTTCAATTTAAAAAAGGTGGTACGATGAACGATATTTTAAATTCTATTGAAGATGAACAGCAGCCATCGATTATGGTTCCTGTAGGAGATATGGATACAGCAGACCATGCTCCGGATACTGTAGATGAACTTGCGATGGAGCTTGCAACTATTAAGCAGCCTGCAAAAAGAATTGCGATTATCGGTTCAAGAAACCTTGCTATAACTCACCAGCAAATGATTGAAACACTTACCACTGCCCTTGTAAGACAAGGGAACACTATTATAACATCAGGCGGTTCTTGCGGTACAAATGCGGCAGCAATCAGAGGCGCAATGAAATCAAACCCTGATAAATTAAAAGTTATTTTACCTCAAACTATCGGACAACAGCCTTCTGATGTTCAGGACCAGCTTATTGGGGTTCCGAATATTGTTGAGCATGCCGATAGAGCGATGATGACTCTGGCAGACGCTTCAAGAGTATGCAACAGAGAAATCATTGATGACTGCAACCAGCTTATTTGTTTCTTGTCACATACAAGTAAAACTTTGCACACAGCTGTTGAATATGCAGAAGAAAATCACAAAGTCGTTACAGTATTTTATTTGGATTAGGGGTAAAGGGGTAAGTGAAGGAGATGTAGCGCCCCTATAATACTTCTTGTTTAAAAAGGATTGACAACTATGGATTTGATAAAAAAACTCACCGGCAAAAACCCTGATGAGTATGAAAAGGTCGCAAAATTACTTGTAGATACGCCTGATGTAAACCTTTTTGCAAAATTGGTTAAGCAGGATGATTTTTTGTTCGATTTTGTAAAGCATAATGTTTCAAATCGTATCAGATGCGCTTGTAATAATGAAAATTACCTCAATCTGCTTAATTTTTTTGAATATTATTCCCCGTCGTATGACAGTATGATGGCAGAAGTTTTATATCAATATGGCGGCTTGGAGCTTTTACCTGCAGTAAAAGAAATCTTTTTAAACGGCTCTGATAGTCAAAAAGCTTATGCAGTTAAGTTTTTCAGCCTTGTTCCTAAGGAATATCTGGAGGATTTGATTCCTTTGCTCAGGGATTCTGCTAAGTCCGGCTTTGAACCTCTCGCGGTTAATTCTATTGAGGTTTTATCTAAAGTAGGCGATGAGTTTTCAAAAAAACAGGCGATTGAAAAATTACAATCAGTTGATGAATTTGAGCAATATAATGCGGTTAAGTTTTTAGTAACTTATCAGGCAAAAGATACCTTAAGCCAAATTATTGAGGTAATGAAAAAATCTACGCTTTCAGAAAATATTGCATCTGAAATTCCGTATTTGATATCTGTAGACGAACTTATAAATCAGGATTTGGATAATGGTGTGCTGGTATTAAGCCATATAGTAAATGCTATACCTGAGATTATTCCGCCGTCTGCTGCGATTGATTATAATCTTTATAATATTTTTGAAAAATTATATCTTGAAAATCTCACAAGTACTTCCGCAATCCTTTTAAGATTGGCAAAGGAAAAGTTTGCCGAGCTTACGGCTAATGAAGAGTACCTGTTTGATTGCGACAAGAATACAAAGGATGAAGTTTTTGCAATAAACTCTCTGCTGAATGGCGTTAATAAACAAAAGCTTGACAGTCTTCTTTATGAAGAGTTATATGATGGAAGCGATTTTGTGTTCTTTGCTGTTGATTTTGTTGATGAAATTGAAGAGTTGGAAGCTCTTCTGGACAGCTCTAATCAGACATTAATATTAAAGGTTTTAACGCTTTTAAAAGAAAAAGAAGCGTTAAATGATGCTCACAAAGAGCTTGCCATGAATAACATTACAAGTAGTGATATTAGAGAAGTTGTAAAGGTTTTATAAGATATAATCCATATTTCCGAGTTCTAAATCTTTGTTAAATTCTCGTACTAAATCTGACGATATTATCCAGTTGATTTTGCCTTCAGGGTATTTGATAAAGTGTTTTGTAGAACACATTGTAGATACGAAGCACGCATCCAGAACATTCATAAAAGATATATCAACACTCATATTTTCGCAGTGGTATTTTTCAATATAAGTGTTTATATACTCAACCGCCTCACGCGGATTAGAAGTATTCGGGATTAGCGTACTTGTTTGGGGTAATAGTTGTTGTAACATGTAGTATTCCTTAATACTTATTCAAACGGCAAAATTTTAATTTTCTTTACAAATTTAAGATTAAATCCTCCATTTAAGGTATAATGTAATAAATATAAAAAGGGGGAGTATTATGGCAAAAGAGACAGCTTTAGAAGCCGCAAAAAAGATAAAAATGCTTGTATTTGACGTAGACGGTGTTATGACAGACGGAAGTATAACTTATGACGAAAACGGGGTCGAGTATAAGACTTTTAACGCTAAAGACGGGCATGGCGTTATAAGAATGCGTAATTCAGGATTCATTACCGCAATTATTACCGCAAGAAATAACGGAACTGTTCAGCATAGGGCTAAAAATCTTAATTTTACAGAACTTTATCAGGGAAGAAAATACAAATTGCCGGCGTTAGAAGAATTAATGCAGAAATATAATCTAACATATGAAAACGTAAGTTATATGGGCGATGATCTACCTGATATTTGTATTTTAGAAAAAGTCGGCCTTGCCTGCTGTCCTGCCGATGCAGTTAAGGAAGTCAAAGAAATATGTAACTTTCACTCATCATTCGGCGGCGGCAAGGGAGCTGTAAGAGAATTGTGCGACTTTATTTTAGATGCACAGGGCATTGAAAAGGAATACATAGTAGCTGAAGGCTCTTCTTCATCTAATAAGTAAATTCCGTAATTTTATTCAAAGCTTCCTGTAAGTTTTCAGCACAGAATCCGAGCCTTACGTACCCCTCTATTTCCATTGTTTCTCCGGGAAGCAGGGCTACTCCGGTTTGAGATTGCAGTTTTTTACAGAATTCGCGAGAAGGCATATCAAGATTATATTTTAATAAAACTGTAGTACCGCCTGTTGGCATGGTACATTGAAATTTGGGATTATTCTTCAGCCAGTTATTTAGTGTATTTACTCCCGAATGCATTATGCCAAAGTTACGCTCCGCAATAGCGTCTCTGTTTTCCAATGCAACTGATGCAAAATAATCGTCTAAAATACTTACACTTATTGTATTATATTGTCTTTGATGGTTAATTTCATTTATTAAATCTTCTCTTCCAATAACCCAGCCGACACGAAGTCCGGGAAGAGAATATGTTTTAGACATGCTGCCTACAGAAATTCCTTTTTCATAGATATCCGCAACTGATTTTGAATAAGGATTTCCTGCTAAATTTAGTCCGCGATATACCTCGTCAGATAATATCCAAACATTTTTCTTTTGAGCAATTTTTACAATCTCTTCAAGCAGCCGGTCCGGGATTACGGAACCTGTCGGGTTATTAGGGTTATTCAGGCACAAAAGCTTTGTTTTTGGTGTAATTATTTTATCCAATTCTTCTATATCAGGAAGCCACTTATTCTCTTCCTTTAAAAAATAAAGCTTAACATTGCACCCCAGGGCTTCGGGTATGGAATAATGCTGCTGATAAGTCGGGACAATTGATACAACCTCATCTCCTCTTTCTAACAAAGATAAAAATACCAGCTGATTGGCTCCTATTGCTCCGTGGGTTACCGTAATATTTTCAGGCGATTGGTTTTCATAAAGAGAGCAAATAGCGGTTTTAAGGCGCATAGAGCCTTCAATATCTCCATAGCCCAATTTAACATCAAATATATCTTTTGAAAACGGAAGTTCATTAATACTCAAAGGAGATATGCAGGTCGTTGTTAAATCATACACGGCTTTCGGACAGTACCTGTTCATCCATTCTTCAATTTTAAAACCCGCTATTTTCATAGAAATATACTATCATAAAAGGATTGTTAAAAAAAATCTTTCCTGATAGTATTAATGTATTATGAAAAAACTAATTTTATCTTTATTTACAACATTATTGATGTTATCTCCTGCATTTGCAGGGAATATTGATGTTCTACCTACTATGCAGAGCAAATCTACTGTTCAGGATAGGGTCTGGGTCGGAACTTTCCAAATTGTTTGGAATGATTTTATGGACAAAATCGCATTCAACCAGATTAAATTCCCAGGCGGAACACCTCTTATTGTAAACGAGCTTAACAAGCAGGAATTTACAGTAGAAGACTTGAACGAGAAATGCTATTACAGATATGTAGGAAAAATCAAGAAAAATACAAAAAAGGTTATTGCAAAAGCAATTAAAAGAAAGTTCAAAGAAACCAGCGACCTTTTGGATAAGCTTGATTTAACGCCTGCTAAAAACAGGTTCATTGTATATGCAATGCTAAAGAAAGATTTTGAGTTTGTTAATCCGTTTGATAAACTCGGGAAATCAGCATTCAGAGATACAGAGGCTGAATACTTCGGAATTAACGGGAATTCGGATAAAGCTCTTGATAACGGCGTAAAGGTTTTATTTTACAATAATCCTTCTGATTTTGCAGTAGTTTTGGATACTAACGGAAGAGACGAGGTTTATTTGTATAAAACTCCTACAACAAAAACATTTAACTACATATACGCTGATATGCTGAAAAAACAGGAAGCATTTGAAGGTAATACAGAGTTTGGCGATGTAGATGAGCTGAAAGTGCCTAACCTTAAGTTCTTTGAAGAAAAATCATTTGATGAAGTCACTGGAAAAAGAATAAAAGGTACAAATCTTGTAATAGAGCAGGCTCTCGAAACTATTAAGTTTGAGATGGATAATACGGGTGTGAAATTAAAAAGTGAGGCCGCAATGACAGCTATGATGACAGCGCTTTTGCCTCCGGAGGAGCCCAGGTTGTTCTATTTTGATGATACATTTGTTGTATTTTTGAAAGAAAAAGGAAAAGAAAAACCATATTTCGCACTTCGCGTGTATGATATAAATAATTTTCAGGAATAGTTTTTGATGGCGCATCATCTCCGATGATGCGCCTTTCGGATGATAAAATATAATTTTTTATTACAGAATTGTCTTTTGGCATATTTATATATTAAAATATTAATAATAAAAGACTTTGGTCAGTTGTTATTTATCGGGATTAATAAATAGTTGGGAAGGATTTGAATGAGAAGAAGAAGACGGAAATATGATTTGTATCTAGTAGTATTTTTAGCTTTATTTACTTTGGGTTATTTTATATACAATCACGCTTCCTCTGAATCCCGCGGGGTTGAAAACTATTCAACAGCATTAGAGGCATATAAATCTAATAATTATCTGGAAGCTTATGAAAAATTCGGCAAGGTTCCTTCCGGCTCAAGTCTTAAAAAGCCGGCTCTTTTCAGGCAGGCAAGATGCGCAACTAATCTTGATAATAAAGAGCTTGCTATAAAAAAATATAACCGTATCGTACGTTCCGGCTCAAAATCAACTATTGCTCCGATAAGTGAATATAATATGGCTGTTCTGATGTTTGATACAAAAGACAAAAGAGCAAAAAAGCATTTTAAAAAGATAATTAAAAAGTTTCCAACAAGTGATTATGCAATTGCATCAGAGTACTATCTGGGGTTAATCGCACTTGAAAACCTGCCGAAGAACGAGAAAAAACTTGCTAAGGCAAAAGAAAAAGCATCTATTTATTTTAAGAACTATATAGAAAAATCTCCCGATGGAAGATTTGCTTTGAATGCAATTGATGAGATATTAAAACTTGATACAAAATTAAATAACTACAACAATCTGCTTATTGCAAAGGCTTATTATGCAAATGGGGATTATGAAAAAACAAAAGAATTTTTGAACAAAACTACTCTTGCAGAAAGCTGGTCAGATTTTGCCAAAAATGAATATAAACTCGGAAATAAAGAGAAGGCGGTTTATTATACAGAACTGGGATTAAAGCAGCACGCTTTCAATACGGAACCAAAGGATGTATATGAGGTTATAGATAATTATATTGCAACCTTTCCGGCAAGAAAAGACGGCATAACAAAACTAACAACGCTTGGTATTAATTCAACAGGCGCTGATTATATATCCTACTTAAATTGTAGCGAAGTTGTTTCTGCAAACGTAAAAGAAGCTTGTTATAGAACTCTTTATGAAAAATATCCGAACGGACAGTTTTCAGCGGATTCTTTGTATAACATTTTTATTACCAAATATTTGCAAAAAAAATACTATGACGCACAGAGGCTGGGGTTTTTACATCTTAAGAAGTTCCCGAATGTTAAATCAAGCCCTGCTGTAACGTATTTTATGGGAAAAATTGCTTATAAGCTGAAACATTATGAAACTGCAAACAGCTATTATAAAAAAGTCTTAGCGAATTATCCTGATACATATTATGCATACAGAGCAAATTATAATCTCTATAAAGATGATGGGGTTTTGCCGTTCGGTGAATTAACCGAAAAGCCAGTTGTATTTCCTTATAAAAAGTCTCTAGATAATAATCTTGTTGTAAAACTTGCATACCTTAGGGATTATGACCTTGTAGAGGAGTTATGCAAAAAAGATAAATTTATCCAAAGCTGGGTAGCGTATGAAAAAGAAAATTACACAATCTCTGCTGTACTTGCAAGAAATGCAATGGATGAGCTGGAGACAAAACCGGCTTTTGATGATTTAAGATGGAGACTCGTTTATCCTACGCATTATTATGATATTGTAGACAAAGTTAAAGGTGATAATAATCCTATTATTTTAGAATCAATTTTAAAAGAAGAAAGCCATTTTAATCCCAACGCAAAGAGCTCTGTGGGTGCAATGGGGCTAATGCAGCTTATGCCTGCAACGTATAATGAGGTTGTTGCCAAACACAAAATACCTGCAAATTTAGATAAAGAGACTGCAAATATTACTGCGGGGAGTTATTATTATACAAGTTTAAAACGGATGCTCGGAAGCAAAGATTTATACGCAATTTCTGCTTATAACGGCGGAATTGGCTCTGTTTCAAACTGGTTTTCAAAATTAATATATTCAGATACCGATGAATTTGTAGAACAAATTCCATATCCAGAAACAAAAAATTACGTCAAAAAAGTTCTCAGAACTTACTGGGTTTATGGTAATATATATTAAGATATAAGGAGATGAGATAAATATGAAAAAATGTTTACTATTGGGAATAATGCTAATATTGTGTTTTACATGCACAGGGTGTGTTAAATATGCATATAATATTGAAATAAATAGTAAAGACAAACTCTCACTAACTCAAACTGAGGCTTTTAATTCTAAACTACTCACTTCCTTGTCGCCAGAAATAGAAAAACAATGGTCTTCTGAATATGAGTCTTTTGCTCGTGAATATAAAGATAAAGGATATGAAGTAAAAGAGTATCAAGATGAAAACTATCGTGGAGCTACACTCATAAAAAAAGATATAAAATTACAAGATTTAACCAAACATTTACCTAAGGGATTCCAAAATGCTTCAGAAGAAACTATCACAGTTGAAAAAGGTTTTATCAAGACGAACTATAAACTCTATTTAGTATATAATCTTCAAGACGCTAACAATAAAAACTCTACATTCCAAACCAATCATTCTGATACTAATACATCTTCAACTAATAATTCAGGTTATAAAATTGTTTCTAAGCAAAAAATTACAGACCCCTCAACCGGTAATGTTACTGAAATAACCGAATATGACAATGGTTCAACGAGTGAAGTAATATATAATCCTAAAGAGATAGAAAGTGTTCCCGGAGCAAAGCCTGAAGTAAGCCTGACAATAAAAACACCTAAAAAAGCAACAAAACATAATGCCACTAAAGTTTTAGATAATAATACATATTATTGGGATCTATTCTCAGAACAGCCTGTTGAAATAAGCCTGGAGTATACAAAATACGATTTTTCTGCAGTAGGTATTGTTGGTTCACTAATAATTATTTTAACATTATTGGTATTTATATATAACAAGTCAAAAAACGATGTAGGTTTCTAGGATAAATCATCAAATGGAAGTTCTCATACGTTTAGTAGTAATAGTAGGCGGGATTTACAATTTTTCTTCAATTTATGTTCAACTAAAGAAAGGGGACGACTTAATTCCAAACATATTAACAATTGCTCAAAAGTTTATAGAACCTGAGCGCGGTTTAATGGAGGAAGTTACAACATTAAGAATACAAATCATGGGTATTCTAAAATAAGTTCCTCTCATTAATAGCTTTTTAGAATATACGGAGTTTAGATTTTATATAATCATTAATAACTCACGAATAACTTTTGTTGCAACAGCTGTTGAGACTCCGCTTGCATCATAGTCGGGAGCTAGTTCTACAACATCTGCACCTATGATATTAAACTGCGACAAGTACTTGAACCAACCGAGAAGCTCATTAAAACTTAATCCACCGGCCTCCGGGGTTCCTGTCCCAGGCATAATAGAAGTGTCCAGAACATCTAAATCCACCGTTACAAAAATATTTTTATCTTTAAATACATCTAATTCTTTATAATCTTTGATTAATGTATTATATTTCTTCATCAATTCAAATTCTTCCTTCATGCCAGAGCGGATACCAATTTGCTTAATATTTTCAAAACCGATAATATTCCCGCAATGTCTTATAACAGCAGAATGGGAAAGTTCCTCCCCTAAATACTCTTCTCTTAAATCAGTGTGAGCATCAAAATGTACTATTGCAAGATTATCATAAAATTTAGAGACAGCTTTTATCTCTGGCAGTGTCACAAGATGTTCGCCACCAATTCCAAAAACTTTCTTGCCGTCTTTGTAAATCTCTTCTGTATTTTTTTGAATCAAATCTAATGATTTTACAGTATTACCCAAAGGGAATTCCAAATCACCTGCATCATGGAAATTACAATCTTCCAGATGCTTGTCAAAATAAGGAGAATATTCTTCTAACCCCCAGCTTGCAAGCCTGATTTGCTCCGGTGCGAATCTGGAACCGGAGCGATATGAAACAGTTCCGTCAAAAGGAAGGCCCAGCATAACAATCTTGGCGCTTTCATAATCCTTGTTCTCACCCATCCAATTTCTATCTAAAAATGGTCCTGCCAGCATAAAATTCTCCTTTAATAAGGAATATTATAATACAAATAAAATCATAGAGCTAAAACTTTTACCTGACTTTTTTAATAGAATCTATAGCTTTAAGTACCTTATTATTAAGAAATATTAGGGAAACGATAAGGTAAGCTATAACTCAGGTATACATTTGGATTTTGCTCCAACTAAACCATATTTCAATACTATAATGATTGCTCCTCATTTTCAAAAAAGAACTAATTCTTCAGGTTTCTTATATTCAGAAAAACAAGGTTATGTAGTTAAAGGGAAGTCTATTGGAGAATTAGATATTGATGTAAAACTCTATAGAGGAGCCGATCAACTAACCGGCTCCTCTTGTATTCTACATTTTAATTAATATCTTTATACTCTCTTTTGTCTTGTTTGCTTCAAAAGCTTCAAGCGCATCATCTATTGAGTAAGTTTTTGTAATAAACGGTTTAAAATCTATTCGGTTGTTCTTTAGAAGTCTTAGAGCCGGTGCAAACTGTCCGCAGCGGGAACCTAAAACTGTGATTTCATCAATTACAATAGGCGCAAGGTTGAGCTCTTTACCGGTTGCAACGGTGCTTTTAAGAACCAGAACTCCGCGTGGTTTTGTAAGTGACATTGACGTTTCAAAACCTGATGCAGTGCCTGTTGCTTCTACTACGACATCATATTCTTTTTTCGGGGTAAATGTATTTAAAAGCTGTGTTTTTACACCTTGAGCTTCTGCAATATCTAACTTGTTCTGGTGTTTTCCGACAAGCAGAACATCAAAGTTTTGTGCGTGAAGGGTTAACGCGGTTGTCAGACCTAATTTCCCATCACCGAGAACAAGAACTTTTGCTGTCGGTTCAATATGAAGCTGTTCTGTTATTTCGCATGCTGCTGCAAGAGGCTCTACAAAAACAGCCTGTTCATCTGGAACATTTTGGGGGACTTCAAATAAAACATTGGTTGGCATTGTCATGTATTCGGCAAAGCACCCGTCTTTTCTCCAGATACCCAATGTGTGTCTGTTTGGACAGTGGCGGTAATTCTTTTTTGCACACCATTCGCAGGACGGATCATCGCAGCCGTAACTGATTTCTGCAACTACACGCTTGCCTACAAGTGATTTGTCCGGCCCGTTAACTTCCTCTACAACTCCGACAAATTCATGTCCTAGAATTCCTACATAACCCATATAACCCTTAGTTATTTCATAATCAGTATTACAAATACCCGCAAGAGTTACTCTAATAAGCGCTTCGCCTTCCTTAGGCACTGGCTTCGGATAATTTTTATCTAATTTTAATTCTTTATCAAAAACAATTGCTTTCATAAATTCCTAACTCCCTTCTATTTAAAAATATCACAAATACAGCCTTTTAGGTTTAGATGTAAAAAACTCTTAACAATTCATAGGTCAAATTTAAAAATGTTGTAGTATATTCTTGTACTTGATTTCAAAACAAGGGAAACCGCGTAGGAGAAATCTTTCAAGGGTACTGGGATTAATTTACCCGTACGAAATAAATGATTAAAGCGGAGGTTTGATATGCGTCACTGCTGTCAGTTTTGTGCTGATGATATTTACTATCTTAATGATACCGAAAATTATTCTTCAAGAAAATTATATATCGGATTTTGCCCGATTTGCGGAAAACCGGTTGCTGAAATTGTTCAATGGAGATTTGATGGTATTTGCGAAAGATCAGCGCAAGCAGGAATAAGGGCAAATGATTTGATGTTTAAATGTAAAGACGAAATTGCCTATTCGCTTAAAGAACTAAATTATTCCAAATTCAAATCTAAACCTTTCGGCTGGAAATTCGGAATAAATAAAGAGGTTAAATCAGCCGGTAAAAATCGTGTAAAGCAATACGCGTGCGATTTTTACGGCAACAAAGAATTAATAAAATCATATTAATTCCTTCAAATTTTTTCTGATTGAGGGCTCCGTTTCACCTTTCTCTCTCGTAACACAACTCCTTAAATGTGTTCATATACATTTAACCCCTGCCCTCAATCTTTTTCTTTAAGGGAAGTGATTAAGTGATGGGGTGACTGAGTGACTGAGTGACTAAGAAGGGGGGAGGCGGCTTGCAAAAGTTCTACCCGTAGTTTTAGTGCAAAGGATTTTTATGCCTAAAAAGAATGATGAAAAAACAATTAAAAAGAATGTTAATCAAAAACATATCGAGTTCTATGATAAAACCCTTAAGATTTTGGAATTTATTCTTGATGAATTCTCCCGGGAGCTCACAAGAGCAGATATAGAATTTTTAGAGATGCCCAAGAATTCTATATCGACACTTGATTTTTTAATCTCTGCCATAGGAAAAGTCCAAAAAGGGCAGCGGCTTGCGTTAGGTTTGGACAATGATGTGAAAATCAATGAAGAACCTGAGATTAATATAATTGAAGGGCTAAAAAAGGATATGATTTGATAAATAAAACCACACGGTTATCTGGATAACCGGACGGTGCCTAACCACACTACTTAAAAACAGTTATCCGTAACTGTATTATCTTATAGCAGCTTTTGTGTTAGTGTTTGTTGATGGTATTTTCTCATATCTTCTTAGGTACTAAATTAAAACTAGATATATTATTAAATAAATTTATTGACTTATCAATATTTAAATTGACTATATATAAATCTATTTTAAAAAGTTATAATTTTCTATATGGGAAAAATTGTTAATGAGATAAAAAATCTTACAAATGACAGAGATATGACTCTTAAAGAGCTTGCTCAAAAAATCGGCGAAGCGCAGAATAAGAGTTATTCATTGGCCAGTTTGTCACAAAAACTAAGGAAAGAAACTATATCTTATAAAGAAATTAAATTAATAGCCAAAATCCTCGGCTATAAAATCAAGTTTATTGATATGAAAAATATTATACCACTAATTACATTTTACGTTAAAAGTTTGGTAGGGTGGGCAAAGCAACTTTATACAGGGGATTTAAATTATTTTGCATATTGCGTGCCCACCGATTTGTTTTTGATTTAAGTTTTTGGTGGGCATGTTATACAAAGTAAAACGCAATTATTTTCTATTTTATACAACTTTGCCCACTTTGCTAAACTTCCCGGCTTAGCCAGCTCCATCTGTTCACTATCCGGGCTATTCATTTACCCACATTTACCCCCGTCCGTCCACAAATCCGCTCCCACACGGAGGTCAATCCGGCGGTGCGAGAAGACTGTTACGTCTAGCGTTCAGCCTAACCCTCTCCACGGGGGAGGGTAGAATTTCTTAACGAACGTTTAGTGAGTTTAGAAATTCGGGTGGGGGCTAATTAATAATGTTATTGTTGGGTTTCACCCAACCTACTGGCTAGTTTATCTCAGAAACTAAACTTAGTGCCTTAGCCTGTCTTTCAGATATTATTCCAAGTATAGATTACACAGCCGATAATTCGTAAATATTACTATTATCTTCACAATATGTTCTAAGCATATCAACTAAATAACTATTTGTAACCACTATGTTTTCTAATGCTCTTGCACCTGTAAGAGTAATTGATTCTTTTTCCATCGTAAACCTCCATAATTGTCAATGGTACTGATTGTATATTTGTCAGTATAACTGATAATTGAAAAATGGACAAGCTATATTTACAAAAGTTTGCAAAAAATCTAAAACGGTTAAGGAAAATAAAAGGTATCAAACAAGATGATTTTTTAGGCGTAGAAGGAATCTCACGCTCAATGATATCAATGGTCGAAACCGCAAGGACTGATATTACGCTGTCCAAAATAAAACTTATTGCAGATGTCTTAAATGTACCTCCAAAGGATTTATTGGATTTTGAAGACTAATTTTTGATTTAAGTTTTTGGTGGGCACGTCATACAAAGTCAAACGCAATTATTTTCTATTTTATGCAACTTTGCCCACCCTACAAAACTTATAAAGAATTGCTTCATCTTCTGTCATAGTTTTCATTTTTTCAAGATCTTCAGGATAGTATAATACTCTTTTTGCAATAGTATTATTTCTGTATTGTGTCTCCGGTCCATCGCACCAATTTGGATATTTACGGGATACGATTATATTTTTGCCTTCTTTGGCTCCTGAACCTTTCTCAAAAGTATCTTTGGTTATAGGTTTTAATTTCCCGACAAAGAAACGTTTGATTTTAGTAAACAAGTTAGTTTTTTGATTTGTTATTGTTGGTGTTAATTCTACTTTCATTTTTTATCCTTGATAATAAACTTGCTTATATCAACTCCATATTCTTTAGTAACTCTATCAAGAGCCGGTGTATCTATATGGTAATTATCATCATAGTAAAATTTACCTTCTTTATATAGTTTTCGAGAGTACAAAATTGCCTCATTTTCACTCATAGTTTCCATCTTTTTAATATCTTCTGGGTAATAACAAATCCTCTCCGCAATAGTATTATTTCTGTATTGTGTCTCTGGACCATCACACCAATTTGGATATTTACGGGATACTATTATATTTTTGCCTTCTTTGGCTCCTGAACCTTTCTCAAAGGTATCTTTAGTTAGAGGTTTTAATTTCCCGACAAAAAAACATTTGATTTTAGTAAACAAGTTAGTTTTTTGATTTGTTATTGTTGGTGCTAATTTTACTTTCATTTTTTATCCTTGATAATAACATCTTTTAATTCTTTGCCACATTTATGAAGGAATTCTTCAAGATCTTTCAATGAACCAGCTGAATCACTATAATAAAACTTACCTTCGTGATCAAGTTTGATTGAATATTTTATAGCTTCTTCTTTAGTCATTGATTCCATTTTTTTTACATCATCCGGATAATAGCACCTTGTTTTAGCAATAGTATTATTCCTATATTGTGTCTCAGGTCCATCGCACCAGTTTGGATATTTACGAGATACAATGATATCTTTGTCGGTCTTATCTACAGTTTTCTCAAAAGTATCTTTCTTGATGGGCTTTAGTTTTCCTACAAAAAAGCGTTTGACTCTAGAAAATAAACTTGTTTTTTGATTTGTTATTGTTGGTGTTAATTCTATTTTCATTTTTTATCCCTAATATAAAACTCATTTGGGTCCAGCCCCAAGGATCGCATAAATGTTTCAAATTTCTCTTTTGTTAAAGTTTCGCCATAATAGTACTTACCTTCCTTATAAAGTTTCCGAGAATACAAAATTGCTTCATCTTCACTCATCGTTTCCATTTTTTTTACATCTTCCGGATAATAACAAATAGTTTCGGCAATAGTATTATTCCGATATTGCGTCTCCGGACCATCACACCAATTTGGATTTTTACGAGAAACAATGATATTCTTTTCCGTCTTTTCAGTACTACCTACTTTTTCAAAAGTATCTTTTGTTAGAGGTTTCAATTTACCTGAAATAAACTTTTTTACTCTAGTAAACAAGTTAGTTTTTTGATTTGTTATTGTTGGCGCTAATTTTACTTTCACTTTTTATCCTTGATAATATATTTATTAATATCTATATTATATTTCTTAAAAAACTCGTCAAGAGCCGGTGTATCTATATGATAATTGTCATCATAGTAAAAACGCCCAACTCTATCTAAATAATCCATATATTTAAATCGTTCCTCTTTGGACATCGTTTCCATTTTTTTTACATCATCTGGATAGTAACAAATAGTTTCAGCAATAGTATTATTCCTATATTGTGTCTCCGGTCCATCACACCAATTTGGATATTTACGAGATATGATTATGTTTTTATCTTTTGTTGTTTCTGTGCTTTTTTCAAAAGTGTCTTTCTTTAAAGTTTTAAGTTTTCCAACAAAAAAGTGTTTTACTCTAGAAAACAAACTTACCTTTTGATTTGTTATTGTTGGTGTTAATTCTACTTTCATATATAATCCTTTCTTTTATTTTAACAATTTACAACGAGT
>CALUQF010000013.1 GCA_944322835.1 Candidatus Gastranaerophilales bacterium
ATACATAAAGGGGAAAGAGGACCGGATGTATATAAAACAGCTCGAAATCGACAATTTTAAGTCGTTTGCGAATAAAGTTGATATACCTATGCTAAAAGGATTTACTACTATTTCAGGTCCTAACGGTTCAGGAAAAAGTAATATCATAGATAGTATTCTTTTTGCATTGGGGCTTTCTACCAGCAGAGCTCTTCGTGCAGAAAAGATTTCACAGCTTATTTCTACCTATAATAAACGTAATGAAGCTTTTGTAAAAGTCACCTTTGGTGATACTGAAGACGGGGATTTTTCTGTTGCAAGGAGGATTAGAAAATCTTCCCAAGGTTATAACAGTATTTATTATCTTGATGATAAAGTTGTAACTTTATCTGATATTCATACAATTTTAGAAAAATATAATATCACACCAAACAGCTATAATGTTATGATGCAGGGCGATGTGATGAGTATTACAAATTGTACGCCTAACGAAAGACGCAAAATTATTGATGAAATAGCGGGAGTTGCAGATTTTGACAGAAGAATAGAGCAGGCGACAACCGAGCTTGAGACTGTTGAAAAAAGAGTTGTAAATTCCACCCTGATTTTGAATGAAGTAAATGCCAGATTAGAGCAGCTCAAAGAAGAAAAAGAGGTTGCGCTAAAATATCAAAAGCTTAAAGATGAAAAAACGGGGCTTGAAAGTCAGGTTAATACTGTTAAATTTTTCGACCTGAAACGTAATCTGGAAAAAGCGCACGAAAATATTCTTGAATTTACGAAAAAGAAAAAAGAAGAAGAATTAGCCTCAAAAGATTTAGATGAAAGATTAAAACTCATAAAAGAAAAGTATGATGAAATCTCTAAAACAATTACGGAAAAAGGAGAAGGGCATCAGCTTGAGTTGAAGCAAAAGGCAGAAGAAGTTAAGGGTGCTATTTCCAGAAAAAATTCTTCAATTGTTTATGCGGATAAACAAATTCAGGATAATTTAAAAACCATTGAAAATAATAAAAACGGTATTGAGGTTCAGAAGGGTAAAATTAAGGACTTTGAACTTAAAATTACTCTAAAACAGGATGAGATAAAAAATATTGAAACAAAAATTGAGGAAGAGAAAAATAATTTAAAAAAGATTCTTGAGGATATGTCCGGCCTGAATGAAACTGCTGAAAAACATATCGAAAAAAGGAATAATTTGCGCAAAGAGCTGGAAGATATACAGGACAGAGAAACTAAATTAATCCAGAAACAAGCGCCTTTAGAAGCAGATTTATCTTCTAAAAAGAAGGCTCTGGAAGAGGCCAAAGAAAAGCTTGCGGAATTAGAAGCCTTTAAGACAAATTTCTCTGAAACAAAGAGTTCTAAAGAATTAATGATAGAACAATTAGGCAAAGAGCTTGACGATTTCAAAATTATTCTTAAAAATACATTAAATGATTTGGACAAGACTAAAAATGAAATCACAGATTTGGACTATGACATTCAGGCGGCACGTAAAAAGATATACCAGCTTGAAGCAGTTAAGAATGCAAACGAAGAAGCTAACCTCGGGCGTGCGGTTGATACAATTATGAATGCCAATATTCAAGGAGTTCATGCACCCTTGATGAAATTGGGCCGCGTAGATGAAGAGTACGCTACAGCTATGGAAATCGCAGTCGGCGGAAGAATGGCTCATATTGTTGTAGATGATGAGCATACGGCATCAACCTGTATTGAGCTTCTTAAATCCGCAAGTGCAGGAAGAGCGACTTTTGTTCCGTTGAATAAAATAGTGAAATGCCCCAGAAGTTTGAATTTACCTAAAGAGAAAGGTGTAATAGATTTTGCAATAAATCTGATTGATTTTGATGACGAATACCTGAATGCATTTTATTATGCAGTAGGAGAAACTCTTGTTGTTGAAGACAGAAATGCTGCAAACAAGTTAATCGGAAAATACCGTATGGTCACATTATCAGGGGATTTATTTGAAAAATCCGGTTCGATAACGGGCGGTACTGTTAGAAAAAGTGCATTAAAATTTTCCCAGAATTCCGACAGTGAAATTGATACGTTTAAAGCAAGACTTAAGGAGATGGAGGGTAAATATTCTGCTCTGCTTGCTAAACGTTCAAATCTTGAAGCTAAAATGGAAGATATAAGAGGAAAAAATTCTTCCTCAATGACTGAATACAATAAAGCTAAATTGGAATTAACCAATTTAGAGGCAAGTTTTGCCAATAACCAGAAAGATATCAATGAAAAGACCGAATTTATTCAAACTACCGAACCTGAAATCGGAGCTATAGAAAAGAGTTTGGATAAACTGGAAGAAGAGCATATTTCAATATCAGAAAAAATTACGGATTTGCAGACGGAAATTTCTGAAATTGAAAAGTTGATGAATGATGCAGATTTAAAGGATTTGAAAGAAAAAACTGCCGGCGTGGAAGCTGAGATTAAGCGTTACGAAAAAAATATGGCTGACGCCGAGCACGAAATTGAAGGTATGCATCAAAGGATTGATTTTATTAAATCGACTATTGCAACTCAGGAAGGCACTATAGAAAATACTTTATCTTCTAATAAAAATTTAGAACTTGAAAAAGCTAAGTTTGCTGAAGAAATCAAGGTTCTTAATACAGACCTTGAAGAACTTGAGGTTCAAATCAAAGAAATTACGGAAAAACTCGGCGAACTGTTGAAGCAGAGAGACGAAATCAACAGTGATTTAGTTGATATAGAAACAAAGCGTAACTTAAAAACAGCTGATATAGAAAAAATTGCAGAACAAATAGAATCATTTAAAGCAAGAAGGCGTGAGCTGGAGCCTATGCTTGAAGAAACCAGAAATACATTGACGGAAGCGGGAGTAAATATTAATGAACTTGCTCCTGTTGAGATGTCGATAGACGAAATTACATCCCGTATTCAGAGGTTACAGAAGCGTATGGACGAGATGGGCGCCGTTAATATGAAAGCTCTGGAAGAGTTTGATACAGTATCAGCACGTCAAGCTGAATTACAGGGCCAAATAGAGACTCTAAGCAGAGAAAGAGAACAAATCTTAGAGCGCATGAAAGGGTATGAGGATTTGAAGAAAGAAACTTTCCTCAAAACTTATAGCGTTATAAATGAGAACTTTAAAGATATTTTCCACAGACTTTCGGACGGTGAAGGAACGCTTATTCTGGAAAACGAGGAGAAACCTTTTGAGGGCGGGCTTGATATTGAAGCACAGCCAAGAGATAAAAAGAAGCAGCGTCTTGCGGGTATGTCCGGAGGTGAGAAAGCCTTAACAGCTTTGTCTTTTGTATTTGCCATTCAAAAATATATGCCGGCTCCGTTTTATGCATTTGATGAGGTTGATGCAAGTTTAGACGGAATAAATGTTGAAAAGTTAGCGCATATCGTTCAATCTCAGTCCGAGACAACACAATTTATTGTAGTAAGCCACAGAAAACCTATGATAGAATCCGCAAACCGTACAATCGGAGTTACACAAAAAGAAAAAGGTATATCTAAGGTTACGGGTGTCAAGATTCGGGATTAGCAGGCAATAACAAAATTACGAAGCGAGTTCCAGATTGCCTTAACATTTAATATTTGCATATAGGTATTTAGATGTTAAAATACAAAAAGCGGGAGATTTACTTAATTTGTAGGATTTGGGATTAGAAAATACAAACTAGAATATAAATATGTCATTAAATAATATTGAAAGTATTAATAAAAATACAATGAATTCGGCTTCTAATGAATTGGAATACGTGCAGGAAGCCGAAGTTGACGGTATTGAAATTCTGGTAAATCTAGCAAAACAGGGGAAAATTGATCCCTGGAATGTGGATATTGTTGAAGTTACAGATAAATATCTTATGCACCTTTTTCAGTCTAAAGCGCAAAATCTCAGACTCACCGGCCGTACGCTTCTTTTTGCAGCTATCCTTTTAAAATTAAAATCAAATGTTTTAGAAGGTTTAAATATTTTAGATTTTGAACCGCAGCAGGAAGAAAATTTTAACTATGATGATGATAATCAGCTCGATTATACTGAAGAAGAATATATTCCAACAAATAATGTTATTTCGATTGACGAAGTTTTACAGAGAAGAACGAGCGTAAGGCTTAATCATAACAGAGTAGTAACTTTGCGGGATTTAATCAGGCAATTGGAATTTTATGAAATGCTTGATAAAAAACAATCTCTAAAAAATGCTCACGAAAGAGCAAAGCGCAGAGTCCAAAACTATGCAAGGCTCTCTCCGGAAGATATTATTAATCTTGCGCATGATGAATATATTGAAAACGGAGTTCAGCGTCTTAAAGCTAATTTGTCGGAAATCCTTAACAGGCAGGAAAAGATTGAACTCAATGAGTTGACTTTATTAGGAATGGATAGAATAAGCGCTTATATTTCTCTTTTGTTTTTAACCGTAGAAGGAGATTATGATTTAGAGCAGGATGAATTTTATTCTGATTTATATGTAGTCAAACGTGCGCCTGAAATGTCCGTTTCTGATGTTACCGAAGAAGAGCGGGAATTAAATAGCAGTATGGAAAATGCAAAAAATATAATAGTTAATCAAGAAGGGATAAGTGCATAATGGAACAGTTGAAATCACGGATTGAAGCTGTTTTATTTGTAACGGCAAAAGTTCTCCAAATAAAAGATATTGCGGATATTCTTGAAGAAGAACCAGATAAAGTTGAAGAGGCTTTGCTTGAACTTATTATGGACTACGCTTCGCGTGACGGCGCTTTAGAGATTGATGACGAGAACGGTTATATTCTGCAAGTTAAACAGGAACATCTTGATATTGTTGAAAAACTTTGTCCGGTTGAATTGAAACCGCCAGTTTTAAAAACGTTAACAGTTATTGCACTCAAAGAACCTATTCGGCAGTCTCTTTTAAAAGAATTAAGAGGTTCTAACGCTTATGAACATGTTCAGGAATTACTTGAAAAAGGGCTAATTTCAAGACATAAAGATAAAAACGGCAGATCCTATAACATCAAAACAACTCCTAAATTTGCTGAATATTTTAAGTTGAAGGGGGATGTAAGAGCTCTTGTTAAAACATTAAATATAGATAAAGGTGTCAAAGATAATGAATAATTAAGCCTAACGCTTTACTTCCAGCTGACAGCACATTTGCCAAGCACCAAAGAGTCCGCCCGATGCTTTTAGGTTCTTTCTAAAACAACAATAATGCGGTAAATTAAATAATTCTTTCAACGATTGTTCCTTAACATTGCCTATTTTTTGTGAAAGACATGGATACACGTAACCCTCAGGATTTATCATCATATTATTATATGGATATGTGCAAGGTTTGTATATATCTTTTAAAGGAGTATCCGCAGGCATGTTGAAAAATTTCTCGATAGATAACAACGGATCAGAAGTATATTCAAATTTAGGAGAAAATCTTATTTGGGTTTTTCCGTTCATTGCTTCTATAGTTTTATATATTTCCTTAAAATGCTCCATATTAAAATATAAATTTATTGGATAATCAGCAGTAAATTCAGGTATAAAACTTTCTTGTAGAACTGAATTTTGCTTCCAATGATTATTTCTTAAAAATGATAATGAGAAAAACTCGAATCCCATATCATTACATAATTTATATAATTTAGGCAGGTCATCTAAGTTATTTTCCAGCACAATTGTTTTTATATCTATCATTTGTTTTTTCTTTTTTGATTTCAAATTCTCTAAATTTGAGATTATTTTATCAAAAATTCCATCTTTCCCTCTGTTTTTATCATGATTTGAACCGAAACCATCAAGAGAAACCGATAGAAGCAAAAGCTTGTATTTGATAAAAGCATCTATAACTTCATCATTTATTAATATCCCATTTGAAACAACGTGAACTTTGTTCATAATTTTTTTAGAAGCATATGCAAAAATATCGATAAAATCATTTCTTACAAGAGGTTCTCCGCCGACAAGAGTTGCAATGGCGTAAAATGGAAGCTGGTCAATTACATTTTTCCATTCGTTAGTTGTTAATTCTGTTTTTTTTCTCTCATCTCCGATATAGCAGTAAGGACAATTGAGATTACAACGATAAGTTAATTCCAGAAAATATCTGAATGGTATCTTTGCGCGTCCGTACTTATCATTGTATGAAAGTGACGTATAAAATTTTCTTGCCCAATCAAACAGGCCGGAATAATTCATAAATCCCCCGATATCTCTACTACATATATTAGCATAAAGTTTAATGATTGTTTATAAATTAGGACTTAATATAATAAAGAATCCTCATCGCTCAAACTTTCCTCTCTTTTCTTAAGAGAGGTTTCTTTTTTGCAAACTTAATGACAAAATTCTTTACGCTCGTTAACTACATACATTAAGTTTATAACTTAAAGCTGTCTGTATATTACTTCAAGTATAGAATATGTAAAGTTTTGTAACAAAATCTAATAAAAATGCAATTTTACATAAAATATATACTTTATATATATGTAAATCAAATAACAAAGATAAGCACATAACACAAACCTTTCATACAACCTACACACTAACCTTCTACACATGAGGAATTAATTAAAAGAATTCCAAACCTTTCTAAATAAAGAAAGGTTTTTTTTTATAAAAGCGAACTTGAATTATTGTTTTCATATTTGCTGTCGGTTTTATGTTTAACACTAAAAAACATTCATGTTTAAAAATCCATAGACCAAATGGTCTATATACAACTACCCCAAATTTTAACCCCTTGATTGATGGCATGGGCATGACTATAGGATACACTGTTATCAAGGGAGAGAGAGTATATTAATTATGAAGAAAATATTGTTGTTTTTAGGCATGTTTGTATCAATATTGGCTGCGGGAGCAGAAGAAAATGTTTTGCAGACAATTGAAATAGTTCCGGTTAAGGATACTTATAATATTGTTTTAGTATCAGATAGAGCTGTTGATGTAAAAAAGAGTGTAAAAGCTCCAAATCAAATTACGTTGGATTTAAAAGATATAAGAGCTTCTAAAACCTTAAATACAGTCTACAACAATGTTTCAAATGTTGATACGGTAATGGTTGAACCAGCAGGAAACGGTATCAGTATTTTCTTCCAGGCAGAAAATGCACAGGGCGCAAGCGTTTCATTTGATTCTTTAGCACCTGCGGTGCCTGCTAAATCAGAACAGAAAGTTCATTTGAGCAACCCTGTTGAAAGCTATGCACCTATATACAAAGAAGATATGGAACAGGCAAAAACATCAAGCTTATTTAACAGACTTAAAAACTCTTCTGCCGTAGAGGGCATAAGAGAAAATGTTGATGAAGATACAGTATCAGATACTGCTAATAAAGCTTTTTCTTTCGGGCTTGTCGGGCTCCTTGTATTTGCAGTAATCCGCTTATTCAAACGCAAAGAACCTGATATGAAGATTGGTTTAAGCCAGGGTTTGAATGAACGTGAAATCGAAATGTATAGAGGAAATCAGCCAATCGGAAGTTCTTATGTAAATGTTGAAAAACCGTTTACTACTGTGAATTACGGGCTTAACGCATATCAAAGAGAAAACAGAAATCCTTATGAATCAGAGGCTCCTATTCACAATCCGAGATTAAGAAATTATGTAAACCCTGCATATAACCAGAATGTTCAAACAATGAGCCAGCCGATGCCGGAAAGACCAATAAGCCAAACAGCAGTTCAGCAGCAGGTAAGAAAAAATACAACTCCTGTAAATACTGCTCCTGTAAATCAGTCAAATCCGAATATTGATAATTTGAAATTCTTAGAATCAATGACTGCTATTTATGAAAAAAGCGGACGTCATGACTTGGCTCAAGGCCTGAAAGCAAGTTTGAGTAAGAATAATATTAAGTAATGAAAATCGCTTTTTTACCTATTGATAACCGTCCGGTTTGCTATAGTTTAGCAAAGAATATTACAGAGATTGATTCTGATATAGAGCTTTTTATTCCTCCAAGAGAATTTTTAGGAAGTCTTATCAAAAATGCTGATATTGAAAGCCTGTTTTTGTGGCTTGAAAGTTTGCCGGAAGTTGATGCAATGATTTTGTCTCTGGATACTATAACTTATGGCGGGCTTATTCCTTCAAGAAGGGGGACGGAGAGCCTTGAAGAGTTAAAAGGACGGATTGAAAGACTAAAACCGATTTTAAAAAACAAAAAAGTCTATGCGTTTTCCAGCATAATGCGGATTTCAAACAACAATTATAACGAAGAAGAAAAAGAGTACTGGAAAAATTGGGGTAAAAAGATTTTTGAATACTCGTTCTCGGGAGGCAAAAACAAAAGCGATATTCCAGATGAGATAATCGAAGATTATTTGAGTACGAGAAAAAGGAATTTTGAGATTAATAAACTCTATCTTGAATGGCAAAAGGAAGGAGTTTTTGATACTTTAATTTTTTCAAAAGATGATTGCGCCGAATATGGGTTTAATGTTGAAGAAGCAAAAGAGTTAGAACGCCTTGGCGGAAAAACAAAAACCGGCGCAGATGAAATTCCGCTCTCTCTGCTTTCACGCGCGATAGAAAAAGAGATTGCAATTTATCCCGAATTCACCGAGCCTGAATATAAAAATTGTATTTCTAATTACGAAGATGTATCAATTGAAAAATCCGTACTCGGCCAGATTGAACTTGGCGGGTTTAAACTTGCAAAATCTAAAGAAGAAGCGGATATCGTTCTTGTTGTTAATAACTTTATTGAAAAGCAGGGCGAACTTGTGATGGGATGGGGGACAAAACCTTATTCAAGAACATTTACTCCGCCCGATAAACCTTATTGTATAGCAGATGTAAGGTTTGCAAACGGAGCGGATAATGCTTTTGTTAAACAGGTTCTAGAAAAAACGGATTTTAAGAATTTTTACGGCTACGCAGGCTGGAATACAAGCGCAAATACGTTAGGCAGTCTGCTTGCAGGGGTAAAAGTAAAATGGGGGGCAAAAGAATATAATGAATTTGCCTTTAAAAAGCTGCAGCTCATAAGATTTCTTGACGACTGGGCATATCAGGCAAATGTAAGAGGGCAAATAGAGAGGCCTTGCGATATAAAAACATTAATGAAACCTTACGAGGAGAAGCTTGCCAAAACGTTTGACTGTTACCCATCAGAACCAATCAAATATATTTACCCCTGGAATCGAAAATTTGAGATAGAAATCGATTTATGATAATATCAAGTTATGAATAGACCAGAATTATTGATGCCTGCTGGCAATATTGAAAAACTCAAATATGCGATTAAGTATGGTGCAGATGCCGTGTATTTAGGTGTTGTGGATTTTAGCCTGAGGGCAATGAGAAAAGGTGAGTTAATTACTCTCGATAATCTGAAGTATGCAATTGATACCGCAAGAAAAATGGGCGCAAAAGCTTACCTTACACTAAATATTTACCCCTTTAACAGCGATATAAAACTTTTAGAAAGCTGTATGGATAAAATTGCCGAATCTAATCCGGATGCTTTGATTATAAGCGATGTCGGGATTATGCGTATGGCTAAAAAATATATGCCTGATACGGATATTCACGTAAGCACGCAGGCAAATATTTTAAACTATGAAGCAGTAAGGTTCTGGCAGGATATCGGAGCAACAAGAGCTATCTTAGCAAGAGAACTCCCGATAAAAGATGTTGCGGAGATTAAAGAAAAAGTTCCTGAAATGGAATTGGAATGTTTTATTCATGGCGCACAATGTGTTTCATTCTCCGGAAGATGCCTGCTTAGCGACTACATGACCGACGGCGAAAGGAAAGCTAATTCGGGAAACTGCTCGCAGCCTTGCAGGTGGAGCTACAAGCTTGTAGAAGAAACCCGCCCCGGACAGTATTACGAGATTGAAGAGAACGAAAAGGGCACACATATTTTGAGTACAAAAGATCTTTGTCTTGTACGCCACTTAAAAGAAATGATAGAAGCCGGAATTGACTCGTTTAAGGTTGAAGGGAGAACTAAGAGTCTTTATTATGTTTCTGCTGTCGCCAAAGCTTATAGAGAAGCAATTGACACCGTTATGGAAAATCCTGATGCTGATATGGAAGAATATTATCAGGAGCTTTTAAAAGTAGGAAACCGCGGTTACACAACGGGGTTTTATCTAGGAGAAGGTTATCCTAAAGACGGATACAGCTATGATATTTCTAAAGGGCTTGCAGGAGCGGATTTCTTATGCGAAATTCACGACTTTGACGGAGAATATTACAAAATCAAAACCAAGAATAAGTTTAATAAAAATGAAGATATAGAAATAATTTCGCCTTCTGAAAAATTTGTAACTCAGGTTACGGAGATAAAAAACTCAAAAGGCGAAGAGCTGGAACTTGCAAATACAAATGATGAGCTTTTCGTAAAATTTACAAAAGCTCCTGAAGAATATAAATATGCACTAGCTAGAACGGTAGGGATTAAATAATGTTCATGAAACCTGATTACAATTTGAGAAGTATTTATGAGATTGATTTTACAGAGCTTAAATCACAAGGAATAAAATGCGTAATGTTTGATTTAGACAGCACCGTAATGGTCTCAAAGTCAGCAGATTTCCTTCCGGAAACAGTTGAGTGGTTCAATACATTCTTAAAAGATTTTGAAGTTGCAATAATTTCTAATAACAAAAATGAAGAATATATAGAAAATGCTTCAAAGCTTGCCCCCTGCCGCGTAATAGGCCGTGCAAACAAGCCAAATCCTCGAATTATGAGAGAATACTTAGCCTCAGTAGGTATCGAACCTGCTTGCGCGGTTATGGTTGGCGATAGACCGCTCACGGATATTCTTGCAGGAAAACTCTTAGGCTGCAAAACAATACTCGTCGGCTCAATCAACCCGAAAGAAAACCTTCCGACCAAATTTGTACGCGCACTTGAGCGCAGTACTATACGAGGGTAAATTTGTTTTGTAAATTTTTCTAACAATCGTATATACTCTATCTTGTTATACTTCACATATATCATTATAATAGTGTACAGGTTACACTTTAGTCGGGTAGGGATATAATATTGAAAATTACAGGAATCAACAGCTATATTGGCTCTCAAAAAAAACAACAACAAGTAAAAAAGAATCAAAACCCCGGATTTAAATCATCTATGATTATGCCAGTTTTGGGCGGGACCGGAACTATGATGCAATGGATAGAAAAACAAGGATACCTTATATCATTCTTAATCCAAGATGGTCTGGGTATGACCCTCCCAAGAGTGTTAACCGGTTTTAACAGGGATAAAGAAATTACCGGAACTTATAATATGCAGGAAGGCTTTGAAGTTTTGGGCAGAGAGGCCATGACCGGTCCGTATATTATAGGTGTAGCTCCTGCAGTACTTGCCGTAACAGGATTATTCTGCAGAACGACAAATACAAATACAAGACTTATCAAACGTCTTAGCGAAAGCTTCAAAAAAATGGTTAATGATCCCAAATTTGATAAAACCATAATGAAAGATACTGATAAGTTTAAACAGGAATTTTATAAATATCATGTAAGTTCAATTTATAAAGAATCTGTTCCGGGAGATAAAAATCCTGCAGAAACTGTTAATTATATTCTTGAAGAAATGAAACTTGTAGAGCCGCAGAACAAGAAAAAAGTCAGAGATGAAGCCTTAGGACGTATTCAGGCAAGAATAAACAGCAAGATGGTTGAGACAACTCCTGAATTATATAAAGTTAATACTCTTATGGTCGGGGATGAAAAAACTAAGCTGGCTTTTAATTCAGGCGAAGTTATTACCGCAATAAGAGATTACGGTAAAGACGCAATTGACAGAAATAAACAACGAGAGAGTATTGACGAAAAAGCTATTGATAATATGAAAAATAGTTTTGCGACAAAAAGATTTCTTACTAATATTGCTAATGTTGTTTTGACACTTGGTGGTCTAGCTTTAATTCCAAAACTTTATGTAAGAGGTGATGTAGCTCCGGGTGCTAAACTTCATGCACAGAAAAATGCACAAACTGCACATAAAGAGGAACATAATGACAGAAATACATCTCCAGCATTTAAAGCTAAGGGGATTAATAATGACGGGCCTTTAACCCGCTTGGGAAGATTTTTATTAAAACATACTCCTGAAAAAATTCAAGCTCTTTTGGAGTATACCGGATATAATTTCTCAAAAACCACATTTGCTCTTTTAGCTACGTTTGGTTTGCTTGGCCCCAGGGGATTGAAGGCTTGGGAAAGAGCACAGGTTGATGAAAACGGCAAAAAAGATATGACAGAGTTGAATGAAATCTTGTTAAGAGACACTGTTTCATCTTTATCTGTTGTATTTGCAGTTCCTATGATGACAAAAGCTATCGTTCGCTCTTATGAAAATAAAATGGGTTTTGTTCTTACAAACCGTGCATCAGACGGTAAGAGCTGGTATAAAAAATTAGGAGATATTCTCTGGCCGTATAGCAATTTAGAAGTCTTATCTGTCGCAGATTTAGATGCTATTTATTCAAATATTGATTCTAAATCAAAACTGCTTAATTTTTCTAAATTTATTAGTGAAAAAGGCGGCGATTTACAAAAGATTATTTCAAAATCCGAAAACGCTTCGTTAATGTTTAATGATAAAACATTTACACTTGAGTCAATAAAAACACTTTCACAACAAGAAAAGAACAAAAAAATATTAGATTTCTTTGAAAAATTTGATGGTTCGAATGAGATTATATCCAAGGTAATGAAAGGTACTGGAGATATTAAGCACAACAATATTGCTAAAATGGCAAGAGGCCTAAACTCTCTTCCTGGCTTCATATCTACTGTCATTTTATCACCGGTGCTCCTCGGCTATTTAATACCAAAGCTTACATATTATAACACCCGAAAAGCATATGAGAAAAAAGAGCAACAAAAGGTTGCTGCTAACTAACGGTTTTTATCTTCATCCGGGTCGTACGGTCTGGTCTCATTATTAGCTTCGGCAGAAGTTTTTGCAACAAATAAGCCTGCGGCGATGCCTGCGATTGGACCAAGTGCGGCTGTTGCAACAATTCCAAATACTGTCCCGCAAATCCCGCCTGCCAGATAATCACCAAATTTTAGCCTTTTAAATGCAATTGTTTCCCGTTGAGAAGACGGAATTTCCTGGTGATTTACAGCTTTTCTCTGTTTTTGTAAATCAATCCTTTGCGCGGATGCAAGACTAACACAACTCACTCTCATAAAACACACCTCTTTATATAATAAACACATCTGCATGATAAGAGATATACAATCTTTTGTCAATACTCGGCAGTAGTTCAGATAATCAGATTACAGCTATAATTCAATTACTACAAAATATCTAAAGGATCCACATCTATTGCAAGTTTTATGTCCTTAGGGAGTGTAATCTTGTTCAGGAATTTTGAGACAAAATCGTGGCCTTTTTGTGAGAGTTTGTTTTTAATTAAGATTTGGAAGCGATAGAAACCGTGCAGTTTTTCTATAACACACGGTGTCGGCCCCAGAGTCTCCAGGTATTCTCCAAAACCAAATTTGTCTGTCATAGTATTTAGTCTAAGAGCAATTTCCATTGCTGATTTTTCGGCTCTAAAATTATTCTCTGAGGACAGAATAAGCCTTATTATCTGACTAAATGGCGGATAGTCAAATTCCTGACGTGCTTTTATTTCTGTCTCAAAGAATTTTTCATAATTTTGGGACTTAGCGGTCTGGAATGCGTAATAATCCGGATTATAGGTTTGGAATAGAACCTTTCCTTTAAATTCTCCCCTTCCTGCTCTTCCGGCCACCTGTGTAAGAAGCTGGAACCCTCTTTCCGAGGCTCTGAAATCCGGAATATTAAATCCGGAATCCGCACTTAATACACCTACAAGCGTGACATTCGGGTTATCAAGCCCTTTTGCTATCATCTGGGTGCCTACAAGAATATCTATTTCGCCATTCTGGAATTTGTTCAAAAGCTCAATATGCGCGTTTTTTCTTGTTAAAATATCGCTGTCTATTCTCTCTACCCGCGCGTCTGGATAAAGTTCTTTTATTAACAGTTCAATTTTCTGAGTTCCGACTCCGGAAGTTGAAAGAGCATCGCTTCCGCAAGAGGGACAATAGTCCGGAAAACTCATTTCTCTATTGCAGTAGTGGCATTTGAGTTTTTTTATACTGGTATGCCAAATCATTGGTATAGAACAGTCCGGACATTCTATAACCGTTCCGCACGCACGACACTGCGTATATGTAGAATACCCGCGCCGGTTCATTAAAAGTATTACCTGCTGTTTACGCTCCAGAGTCTCTGTAATCTCCGTCTGAAGAGGTTTTGAGATAATCCCTCTATAAGCAGCTTTGCCGTACTCCTGCATATTTATAACCTGCGGAAGCGCAAGCGGGGAGTTGTTAAACCGGTGTTTCATTTCAAAAAGATTATTGTTGTTTGTTGCATAATAATAAGTCGAAACATCTGGGGTTGCCGAACCCAACAAGAGAGGCGCCTGATGGAATTGCGCTAAACGCCTTGCAACTACTCTTGCATCATACCGTGGAGCGGGATTTGTTTGTTTATAAGCTCCTTCATGCTCTTCATCTATTATAATTAACCCGATATTTTGAAGCGGTGCAAATACCGCAGAGCGCGCACCTGCAAGAATTTTGATTTCATCTTTATAAAGCCTCTGCCAAACATCATACTTTTCGCCTTCTGAAATACTGCTGTGCCATATTGCCACATCTTTTATCCCGAATTTGCGCGCAAGACGCTTGGTTAGCTGGGAGGCAAGCGCAATTTCCGGAGCTAAAAACAGAACATTTCTTCCTGAATCGATTACATCTTTTATAAGCTTAAAATAAACCTCTGTTTTTCCGGAAGCTGTTACGCCATGGAGAAGAATCGGTTTTTGTGATTTTAATTTAGCTTTTATACCCTCATAAGCTGTAATCTGTTCGCCCGAAAGCTCAAATAAAGGTTCGATTTCAACGTCTTTAAAAATCGACAGCGGATTTCTGTAAATATATTCTTCCTCTATTTTTACAAACCCACCCTCTGCAAGCTTTTTCATTGTCGCGCGCGTTGTTTTTGCTATCTCCTCAAACTCGATTAGCGAACATTTTCCCCGTTCTTTTAAATGCGCAAGAATTTCTCTCTGGCGTTTCGTAAGCCCCGCTCCGTCTTCTTTGATTAAAGAAACAGCCTGTTCAACTTTTGCATTCTTCTCGATTAATTTCATCGGAAGGGCCGCATTCAAAACCGTTACAAAATCTGTACAATAGTAATTTGCAACCCACTCAAGAAGTTTCAGATATTTAAGCGAAAAAAGCGGAGTCTCATCTAATATCCGGTTAATCTTTTTAGCCTTAAAATCTCCCGGCAAATAGTCCGAAAACCCGACAATGAATGCATTAATGAGTCCTTGCCTCCCAAACGGCACAAGTACTGCTTGCCCGATTTGTATAATATCGCGCATTTCGTCAGGAATAAGATAGCTGAATGTCTTTACTCCAAGCCCTTTAATATTTACCAGAACCAACGCATACTTCATTAGTAATATTATAACCTAAATATATTAGGTTTTATTGTTTGGCTGAGATGTCTATTCTGCATTTTATTATTAAGACAACAATGTAACGAAACAGCAGATTTATGATTTTTTACGGGTAATTTGAGCGTTTACGAAAAATTGTATTTCGTTGTTAGTTCACCATTTGGCAACTCAAAAATTATCTTTCCGTTTATGCAATACACATTTGGAATCCCATTTTTACGGTTATTTTCCTGTGCTTTTTTTATTGCTCGGTTTCCGAGTTTTAAAAGTTTTTCAGATAATTTTGTCATTATTCAAAATCCTTTATAAATTCATTATACAAATTTTCGCTAAATATTTCAATCTCGTCATTAGCATATTGAGCTACTAAAATATACTCAGATGTTCCGTTATAGAATAAGTTCCATTCATCCACCAGATCTTTATAGATATTCCAAAAGTTTTCCTTGCTTCTGTAAAAACGTCTTACAATATCATCTTTAGGAATATCATGACCGCCATTTAACACCCTTATTTTTATTCTGTTTTCACATAAAGTCGGATTATCAAGATAAGAATAGATTAAAACAACAAAATACCCTAATTTTTTAGCTTTTTGAATAGTTTTTATATGATTTTTACCGGATAAAGTTGTTTCAATTGCAAAAGATTTCCCACTATTTAGTAAATTGTCAAGTCTTTTCAATACAATTTTACCGGCTTTAATCTTTACACTTTCAATATTTTCAGGGCAAATTTCTTTTGCAATATCATCAGCGTTTAGAAAATCTATATTTTCCGAAGGTAAAAGCTCACTTGCTAATGTACTTTTACCGCTTCCGTTTGCTCCTGATATTATATATAAAATCTTATTTTGCATAAAGTTATCTTAACATAAATATACTAATATCCGGTTAATCTTTTTAGCCTTGAAATCTCCCGGCAGATAGTCTGAAAACCCGACTATAAAGGCATTAATGAGCCCCTGCCTTCCAAACGGCACAAGTACTGCCTGCCCGATTTGTATAATATCGCGCATTTCGTCAGGAATAAGATAGCTGAATGTCTTTACTCCAAGTCCTTTAATGTTTACCAGAACCAACGCATATTTCATTAGTATTATTATTATAACCTAAATATATTAGGTTTATTCTTGAACCCCGTAGATTTATTGAAAATCCATTAGTTGGTTGAATCCTATTTCTAGAACATCAGCTAGTTCGAAAAGTTTTCTAAGGCTCATATATTTCTGGCCTCTCTCGACCCTGCAAATGTATTCTTTTGTTAAGTCTAATTTTTCGGCTAAAACTTCCTGGCTTATCTTTTTAGCCTCTCTGTATTTTTTTATATTTAGACCTAACTTTTTAACTCTTGGCATATGACCTATATTTCCACATGATAAATTATAAGTCATTGACCTATTTGTCCGGAGGAAAATTTTATGGATTATGATTTAGAACAACTAATCTTGAAAAAGCTTGAAAGCGCAGAAGAAAGTTTGAAATATGAGTTAGAATCGATGACTGAATTATTAGCAACGATTCAAATTATTCATTATTTTTATTATCTTCAGTGTAAAACGAAATAGCCCTCGCGGGATTTATAGATGGAATTTTAAATTATTTTGTGTATGGTATTAACACCGATTTGTTTTTTTTAAATTTTTGGTGGGCGCGTCATACAACGTTTTGCTCTTGAAACAGGTTCAACCTACGAAATCTTTTAATATTCAAATAGTAAACATTTTTTCATAAATTCTTCAGAATGCAATCTTTTGCACCACATAATAATTTGTTGAAATATAATATTCTAATTATTAAAATGTAAATTTAGAAATAATTATTGGTGCAAAAATTTGCACCATACACTCTGTCTGAGTCTTTTTTCGTTAGCATTTCGGATTATTTCTAATGTTAAGAAATTACAAATTTTGTTATCGAATTATGTAACAAATACGATAAATTTACCAAATCAAAAATCAAACACATCATTGAACTAAGCACTAAGATTTGGTATAATTAGAACCGGAGTTAAAAAAGTTAGGGTATGGCTGTTTACAAAATTAAAACATTAAATAATAACAATAGAATGTCTACTCAAGAGCTTCTTCAGACTATTAATAAAAAATTAGAAGAAGGAATTACGAATTTTGAAATAGAAGCTTGCGGGCAGCATGATATTGGAGGGGCAAGCTGGTCAAAGGATGGTAAGCCGTTGAAATTTACAGTTACTAACCCCGGACAGCGTGTCGGTGCTATGGCAATGAATGGTACTACTATCATAGTTGAAGGTTCTGCTCCGGCTGATGTAGGCTGGCTGAATTCCGGAGGGGAAATCATCGTTAAAGGTGATGGCGGAGATACTTCAGCCCACTGTTCTGCAGGTGGAAAAATTTATATAGGCGGGCGTGTCGGAACACGCTCCGGCGCCTTAATGAAGCATGATCCAAGGTTTGAACCGCCGGAATTTTGGGTTCTCAAAAATACAGGTTCTTTCAGTTTTGAATTTATGAGCGGCGGGATTGCTGTTATTTGCGGGTATGATTGCGAGGATATTCCGTCCGTTCTCGGAAACCGCTCCTGTGTAGGAATGGTGGGCGGAACTGTTTACGTTAGAGGGCCTGTAGAGGGTTTGGCAAACTGTGTTGAAAAAGTTAAGCTTGATAAATTTGATAAAGACTTTTTGAAATCAGGCATGGAACCTTTTTTAGAAAAGGTGGGAAGAGTCGAATTAAAAGATGAGTTATTAGATTTTTCAAACTGGGCGAAAATTGTTCCGCTTCCTAAGGAATTAAAAGAAAAGAAAATCTCCGTAAAAGAATTCAAAGAAACCGAGTGGTTTCCGGAAGGTTTATTTGGAGATTTGGTTGAGGATAACGGTGAAGTTTATGAACTTGCTCAAACCGGAGACGGCAGATTAAGAAAACCATATTGGGACGAAAAGCAATGCGTTGCCTGTGATTTGTGTCTTTCTAACTGTCCTCAGAGGGCTATTGTAAAAGAAGATAAAACATATAAATCTATTGATGATAAGTGTATCGGCTGCGGTATATGTTCAGCTGTCTGTCCGCGAGAAGCCTGGAGAATGGTTTAGCCAGTTATATAGATTTCTTATTTCTCCAAAATCAAAATCCTTTAAAATCTGTGGAGTATCAAGATTTTCTTTTATCGGATTAATATTAATTTCACCATTCCGGTAAACACCAGCATAGTTTTTGTTTTCATTAATACAATACGGAACTTTTACTGTTTTCTCTCCGCACAAATATGCAAGTCCGTGAACTCTGCATATAATCGGACGATAGGGGTAAATCGAGCATCTTTTATTAATTAGAAATGGGCAGATCCCTCCTTGTTCCATATTTTTAATATTTTTTTGGACGCTTGTTTTTATTTGGTTTTCAAGCGCGATGTAGCCATTCATCATATATTTAAGCTCAATTTCTGATAAGGGATAATCTCCTTTTTCGCAGCAGAACGAGCAACCCTCTTTACAGCAGATAAAATCTTTATGAATCTTAAAATAAGTTTCAAGCCTCAAATCAAGCTCTCTTAAAAATAATTCATAATCCAATGATTATCTTTTCCCCCAGATTTTAGCCCAAAAACTTTGGGACGGGTGGCTTTCGAGCTGCTCAATTCTTTGGGTTAATTCTTTATTATGTTCAAGAAGCTCCTTAACCTGTTTTGCAAGTATTTCATTATCCCGTTTATAACCGCCTGCTTCAACAAGTTTATTTACCATATCAGAATTCTTAATATCATCGCTGATTTTTTTAGCAACCGCTTCTGCAAGCATCTGGAGTGTTTGAGATGAAACATCCAGAGTAAAGCTTTTTCCCTGTGGTATAACTTCCGGCTGTGTTTCTTCTTTTACTGCAACCTCTGTAGAAGTTTTTGTATCTTGAGACTCGTTATTATTCAAAAGCTCGCTTACCATAATCGGCTGAACCGGTTGCGGCGGCTCTTCATATTTTTCGACCTTTGCTTCCATTCTTCCGAGTTTTGTTATAATTTGCTCGTCGCTGTATCCCTGCGCCTTGAGTGAAATACCTTTTTTAATCTTTTCCAGAGCTAAGTCGTCATAAAATTCAAGCCCGTCTTCATCTTCATAGATTGATTCAATTTTCCAGTCTTCTAAGAATAAGTCAAGCGAATGCCTGTCAATGTAGTAATTCTCTGTATTTAAACTCTTTAAAATCATTTCCCTGTTAAACATCCGCTAAACCTCTTTCTTTATACACCCCTAACGTTTCATAATTCTTGCGATATCTCTTTCCTGTGTCTTTTTAGTAATCGCTTCACGCTTATCGTAAATCTTTTTACCTTTAGCCAACCCCAGCTCTATTTTAGCAAAACCATGCGATAAAAACAATTCTAACGGAATAATTGTTACACCATCTTTTTTTACTTTATCGAGCATTTTTAAGATTTCGCGTTTTTGTAAGAGTAGTTTTCTCACTCTATCCGGCTTGTGGTTGAATCTGTTTCCCTGCTCATAAGGAGAAATATGCATTCCATATAAGAAAACTTCGTTATCTTCAATTTTTGCAAAAGAGTCTTTAAGATTAACAGTTCCCCGCCTTATTGATTTAATTTCAGTACCGGTAAGCACAATGCCTGCGGTAAATCTGTCAAAAATCAAAAAATCGTGAAAAGCTTTTCTGTTTGTTGAGATTACTTTTTTGTCCATACCGATATTATATAGGAAAATTAAGGGCTTGTATAGTTATGCTAAATCAAGATTTGTGTTCCAAGCATAATCCTATGGGAATCTTTTGCAGCATCGTTCTGGCAGAATACGTAGTTCAGGATAAGTCTCAAACCCTGTCCTTTTATAAAATAATTTAAACCGACAGAATATTCTCGCTGGTTATTATGTGCAATTTCTCTATTAGGGTCAAACTCATCATATCTGGCAAGGATTTGAAGTTTTTTGGTGAGCATATATCCGAGTGTTGCATAAAAACCGCTGGCATGAGTATCAACGGAATATCCTGCAGGCCCGTTATATCCGTTAGCCTGTGCCCATTCAAAATTTGCCATAAATCGTTTGTAATCATACTGTATGTGAGCTCCGACTACACAGAAATTATTATTTCTGTGCCCTGCATCCATACTTCCGCCAATAAGTAATTTCCCGTATTTACCGTCGGTTTTACCCAGAGGTTTTAAATCAACTTTTCCTATAAATTCTGCTCCGGGGAAAAATTCCTGAAAATATGTATCAGAAGAATATACGCCAAAATCATAGTCAATAAGGCTGTAATCTCCACCGATTCTTGCTCCCAGCTTACGTACGGTACCAAAGTTTCTGGAGATTTGAGAACGTGCCAAAAATGGCAGTACAAACGGGCCGTAAGCTCCTTCCATACCGACCGGAGGACGGGTGTGGCCAACCATAATTCTATGGTGCGGAATTTTATTGGTTGCTATGTACATATCGGCAAATAAGTTTTGTATAACATTTCTCTCAGAATACGGAGAAATGTTAATCATGACACGAAAATCACCGTTATTATTCTTTAAAAATCCATCAAAGCCGACATTTATCGTATTAATATCATAATGGTTTGTTGTATGTTCAGAACCCATCGAACCTTCTGTAAACTGCAGGCCAATGTCGCCGTTATATCCTGCCCATAATTGGGTTCTGTCCCAGATAGAATTTTCGTCAAACTTATGTGTTAATACATCTTTTAAAAGATAATTTGGAGCATCATATTTATCAACCTCAAGGTGGTAAACGTCTTGAAGTTTTTCTTTCAATGTTTTTTCTTCCGAAACTTTATTTGAAGATACAGAAACAGCTTGAGGGGTACTATCTGCAAGATGCAGGCTGTTTTCTTCACTCCATTCATCTTCAAGAATATCTTCTAAAACAATTTCGCTATACTCATCATCTTTTCTTTGCTGATTCTGAGCCGCTCTTACCGGAGTAATTAGTATTAGTGCTAATAGTGCAAGTAAAATCTTTTTTTTCATAACTACATTCTATATATCTTAAAAAGAAAAGACCAATCTTCCCAGAAAGACCGGCCTTTTCTATTGTTAATAATTAATTTTGATGTCTGTGTTCTTCTCTTAAATATGCTGTCCAGAATAATAAAACAACAAATACAAATGCTCCAACAATGTTACCTAAAGTAACAGGCAACAAATTGTGAACAAAGAAGCCCTTCCAGGTTAAAGTTGCTAACTGATCTGGAGTCATACCTGAAGCTGCAACAATTGAAGGGAAATGTTTCATTAAAATACCGTTTGGTATAAAGAACATATTTGCAACACTGTGTTCATAACCTGATGCAACGAATGTCATAATCGGGAAGAATATTGCAAATATTTTACCTATAACACGTTTAGAAGTTGATGCCATAAATATAGCAAGACATACTAACCAGTTACAAAGAATACCTCTAAAAAATGCTTCACCAAAGCTTAAATTAATTTTAGAAAAAGCAGTCTGCATAGCAGTAACACCGACAGCATCTCCGCCGTTATGCCCCATTCCGGCACCATAGATTAATCCTGCTAAAAGAATTGAGCCTAAGAAGTTTGCAATATAAACAACGGCCCAGCTTCTTAATAATTTCCATAAACTGATTTTTTTCTCTAATACTGCAAATGTCATCATAACATTACCGGTAAACAGTTCTGCGCCTGTTAAAGTAACTAACATCAAGCCTGTAGCGAATGTCATAGCTCCGATAAGCTTTGTAAATCCCCAGCCCATATTAGAATCACCGGTCATAACTGTTAGTGAAACCTGTGCACCAAATGCGATGAATGCACCTGCTGCAATTGCCAGTGTGAACATTTTTGTTTTGCTGTAATCAGCCTTGCCGGTCATAACTTTATCACTTATTTCGTGTACCGTATCACTTGGTGTAAGGCTGTCAATAGTAGAAATTACTTTTTCTTCTTCCATTTTTCCTTTCTCCTATGAAATTTTTGCTTCCCCTTTAGGCAATAATAATTGAACATAGAATTCCAACGAACTTAAAATCTATGACGGCTAAATGTTTATTACTATTTATAATATAAAATCTTTTAATGTTCTTAATTTTAAACATCCAGCTTCCTAAAAAAGAAGTTTTTGTCTAAATCCTTATTGATAATATCACTTGAAAAAATGATTTCAAGTAGGGAAAATTTCTTTGAATTTTTCATTATAAAATTTAGCAATACATTTTTCATCAATGTACATTTATAAAATATTGAAATTCATTATATTCAAGACTTCGGTACTCTATATAATATTTTTTAAATACTAATATTATGTTATAAAAATTTGTAAGGGCTTGATTTTTGTTTTTTAGCGTTTTTTTACTAGCTAAAATTTAAGTTTTATGATAGTCCAAACTTTGTCATGATAATGAGGTCAATGTAATCATCAGGATAACTGCATAAATTATTATTTCCTATACTGCTATATATAGAATATTTATATTAAACTTGTTCTCTTTTTTATTTTTCTTTTCCCCCGCCGGTACAATTTTTAATGCCAACCGAACAGGCTAACAATGATATATATTATTATCCAAATTATTATTGTATGTATAACTTTACCTATCATTATTGTTCCTTATTTATTAGATTCTGCATGGCAAAATTCTTTTATTACACATTCTTCGCATTTTGGGGTTGCGGTACAAATTTTACCATAACCTTTTGCACAATAATTCCATAACAGATAATCCATTTTGACTTGGCTCATACCTATTTCATTTGATAACTTTTTAAATTCTCCTATAATCTTATAATCCGATTTTGCAGTGACTAATTTTAATCTATCTGCAGCCGCAATTCTTTTAATATGCACATCGGGTTTTATAATATCAATCCCAACATTTCGTACATACTCACAAATAATAGCCACACCTGCATACTTTAATTTATAGGTACTATTACTATCGGCAAGCAATTTGATAATGTTAGACGGTGTGCTATGCGTTATAAATTTATCAAGGCTTGAATATTCTTGTTCGATTTTTTCAAAAGTTTCAATATTCGCTTTTAAGGCATTCATTTGGTTTTTGGTTGTGTATGGACTGTAACATTTTAAAGCTCTTATTTCGTCAATCAATTCTTCCGGTGCTTTTTCTTTTAATTTATCTTTTTCAAAATCGCAAAAGACTATATTTAACTCCTGCTGATTATCTTTAATTCTTTTCCAAGAGACTAATGCACTTAATTGAGCATAAATAAATCCTTTCAA
>CALUQF010000014.1 GCA_944322835.1 Candidatus Gastranaerophilales bacterium
AGAAGAAGCTGCTCAAAGAGGCGCTGCTGGCGAAAAAGTTATTCTTGTAAGAATTGAAACCTGCCCTGATGATATTCACGGTATGGCAGTTGCTCAAGGTGTTTTAACACTCCGTGGTGGTGCTACTTCTCACGCAGCAGTTGTTGCAAAAGGTATGGGTAAACCATGCGTTGCAGGCTGTGAAGATATGAAGATTGACCTTGAAAACGAAACATTAACAGGTGCAGACGGTACTGTTTACCACAAAAACGATATCATCTCTCTTGACGGCGGCAAAGGTCTTGTAATGGACGGCGCTGTTAAGCTTGCTGATGCTCAAATCGATGATAACTTCACTACATTCTTCCAGTGGGTAGATGAAATTAAGACTATGAAGGTTGAAGCTAACGCTGATACTCCTAAGGATATTGCAAATGCTCTTAAATTCGGTACAGAAGGTGTTGGTCTCTGCCGTACAGAGCACATGTTTATGGATCCTGACAGATTACCTTGGGTACAGAAGATGATTATTGCAGGTACTCCGGAAGCAAGAAAAGAAGCATTAGACCATCTGCTTCCGATGCAGTATTCAGACTTCTATGCTATGTTTAAGGCTCTTGGCTCCGGCATGCCGATGACAGTACGTCTTTTAGACCCGCCGCTTCATGAATTCTTACCTTCTAAGGAAGATTTGATTGCTGAAGTTGCTACTCTTAAGGCTCTTGGCAAAGACTCTAAAGAAAAAGAAGAACTTCTTCAAGTTGTAGAAGGACTTTCTGAGTCTAACCCGATGATGGGCTTAAGAGGCTGCAGATTAGGTTTAACTTATCCTGAAATCAATGAAATGCAGGTAAGAGCAATTTTTGAAGCTGCATGTGATGCTAAAAAAGAAGGTGTTGACGTAATTCCTTACGTTATGATACCTCTTATCGGCCACGTCAACGAGTTAAAGGTTGCAAAAGAAATTCTTGAAAGAGTTGCTGAAAATGTAATGAACGAAAAAGGAATCAGAGTTGAATACAAATTCGGTACTATGATAGAAATTCCTCGTGCAGCATTAACAGCTGATGAAGTTGCTGAATATGCAGAATTCTTCTCATTCGGCACAAATGACTTGACTCAGATGACATTCGGCTATTCAAGAGATGACGCTGAAGGTAAATTCTTGAAACGTTATGTAGAACAGAAAATACTTCCTGCTAACCCGTTTGAAACACTTGATACAAAAGGTGTTGGTAAGTTAATGGAAATGGCTATGGAAAAAGGTAAAGCTGTTAATCCGAAACTTATCGGCGGAGTTTGCGGTGAACACGGCGGAGATCCTGATTCAGTTAAGTTTGCATACAGAATCGGACTTGATTATGTATCTTGCTCTCCATTCCGTATTCCTCAAGCAAAACTTGCAGCAGCGCAAGCAGTTGTTGAAGGAAGATAGGAAAGATCTCAGATATTTGAACGGGGGCGGAATGCTTCGCATTCCGCCCCCGTTTTTTTACAAAACAACATTTCAGCCGACTTTATGATATGATATAGACAAAGAGCATATAAAGGCGAACAATGTCTAGATTATCGGAAAGAATTGAAAATTTTAACAGAGCATATGCGCTTTATGAACAAGCACATACTGCATATTGTGCAGATAAGGAAAATAAACTGATACAAATGGCATTAGTACAAGGATTTGAAATAGTTTTTGAACTTGGCTGGAAATGTCTAAAAGATTATTTAGCATCTAAAAATATTGAAGAATACACTCCCAGAGATGTAATAAAAGCTGCATTTAAATCAAACATATTGCCAACGGCACAAATTTGGATTGATATGGCAAAGGATAGAAATGTAAGCTCTCATGAATATAATGAGAAAAAAGTGGCAATTATTATAGAAAAAGTCGGTTCTATCTATTTTGAAGAGCTTGCAAGATTCCATTCTTGGTTAGGAGAGATTAATGAGTAATGAGTTTGGGCTTCCCGAAAGGACTATGAATGAACTTTTGGATTATTTCAAATCCAAGCCGGAGATTGAAAAGGTTGTAATCTACGGTTCGCGCGCCAAAGGAAACTACAGCATAGGCTCAGATATTGATTTTGCAATCTGGTCTGACAAAGAGACCCTCTCTGGTATTGCATTAGACCTTGATGATTTGCCAACGCCTTATATGTTTGATGTTACAAATTACAAAACACTTACGCATGAGGGTATGAAAAACAGCATAGATAGAGATGGTAAGATTTTTTATTTAAGAGAGAATTAACACTCTTTTCTTTACAATTTCCCTTAACTGCTGTATCATTTTCTATATGGGAGATAAAGTATGAAAGAACAGTTGGAAAATATTTATAATTCTGCTAAATCTGATATTGAAAAAGCACAATCTATCAGTGATATTGATGAAATCAGATTAAAGTACTTGAGCAGAAAAGGTGAATTTAATTCTATAAAAAAAGGTTTGAAAGATTTATCCGATGAAGATAAAAGAACAGTCGGGGCTTTGGCTAACAAAATTACTCAGGATTTAGAAGAAATGCTTAGAGAAAAACACGATATCTTTTATCAAAAAGAACTGAATGAAAAGCTCCAAAAAGATAGAATTGATATAACTTTGGACGGGAAATATTTTCATCAGGGAAGAATTCACCCGCTTACAGAAACTACAAACGAGATTGTATCTATTTTCCAGAATTTAGGTTTTTCTGTTGTAGCACCGGAGCTTTCTCCTGAAGTTGAGACAGAATATTACAATTTTGATATGTTAAATGTTCCTAAAGAACATCCGGCAAGAGATGTTCAGGATACTTTTTATGTAAAAGATATGCCGGGCGTTGTATTAAGAAGTCAAACTTCCGGTGCTCAAATTCACGTTATGGAAAACCAAAAACCGCCGATTAAAGTTATATCTCCCGGCAGGGTCTACAGAAATGAAAATATAAATGCCAGAAAAAACAACTTTTTCCACCAGATTGAAGGTCTATATGTAGATAAAGACATAACTTTTGGTGATTTAAAAGGTGTTTTGAATGAATTTATAAGGCTTTATTTCGGCTCAGCACGTCCTACGAGATTTAGAAGCAGCTTTTTCCCGTTTACGGAACCTTCCGCAGAGGTGGATGTTCAATGCATAATGTGTCAGGGAAAAGGATGCAGAATATGCTCCGGTACAGGGTGGCTTGAAATTTTAGGCTCAGGCATGGTTCATGAAAATGTACTCAGAGGTGTTGGAATTGACCCGGATGTATATTCAGGCTTTGCTTTTGGTATGGGAGTTGAAAGACTTGCCATGCTAAAATACGCAATTGATGATATAAGATTATTCTTCAATAATGATAAGAGATTTTTGGAACAATTCTAAACCGTGGAGAAACCGGAGTATGAAAAAGATTTTTGGAATTATTTTGCTGTTTTTATCGCTTAATATGCCATTCAGCTTTGCAGCAGACTCGTATTTAATTGATACGGCAGAACTTGTCAGAATGCAAAATCAGGTTACGGATGTAGGTTACAGGCTCTTAAACCAAAACGGCATAGAAAAAAGAATGATTTTTATTCTTGAAAGCGGCAAAGCTATAAATGCTGGTTCTTGTCAGGCAGACAGGACTATTATTATATATCGCGGCATGTACTCAATGCTTCAAAATGAAAGTGAACTTGCAGCCGTTTTGGCTCATGAAATTTCACACAGCATAGACAGCTATAATGGCATTTTCAGAGGCTTTTTCCATTGGGTAAGTTATTCCTGCTCTCCGCATAAATATGAATATAAGGCTGATAAAAGAGCTGTAGATTTTATGGTAAATGCCGGATATAATCCGGTTGCTCTTATTGTTGTTTTGAACAAAACCAGCGGGCAGCAAAGATATGAGTGGTTTGCTAACCATCCGCTTACGTCAAAAAGATTGATGGAAATTTATGAGTACATTTACAAAAAATATCCTGAATATCTTGTTCATAACGAATATAGAAACAATCCTATTTATCAAAATTTCTTATTAACATCAAAGGAAAATCGTGCGAAATTCCAAGAAAAGATTAAAACCAATTCGGATAAAAAAGTCCGCTATAAATAAACTTGCAGCGTTCTTTTTGATTATAAATGCAGTTATGTTATATTTATCGCCTGCTTACGGGATAATAACCGATGACTTTGTGCTGGATTCACTCGATAAAAATTTGGAAATAAAATCATACAAACCTAAAGTTTATCGGGATGAATTTGTTGAAGATATAAAAATCAATCTGGAGAGAAAAAGCCGGTTTAAAGTTAAAACTTACAGAGATGAATTTGCGGAATCAAATAAAAGGATTTCTAAGCATTCTATTAAGCCGGTAAATATAACAGAAAGTTCATTTTCTGACAATAATTCCGTAGAAATCAGAATTCTCAATCCGCTTAGTACAAAATCAAAACCGGAAGAAGGAAATTCTATTGATTTTGTAACAACAAAAGATGTGAGAATAGGAAATGTATTGTATCCGGCCGGAACCGTAGTGAAAGCCAGAATAGAAACCGTTTCACAGAATTCTGTCTGGGGAGTTCCTGCCGATTTAATCATAGGGAATTTTTATATCAATGACAAACCCTTAAAGGGTGAAATCAGAAAAACGGGCGCAAACAATACAATGTGGGTAAAACCTCTATCTATTGTCGGCGGATTTTTAGTAGGTGCCGGCTTCTGTTTTATGTTCATAAGAGGCGGGCATGCCAAGATTAAACCGGATGAAAGATTCAATGTTTATTTTTAAATAACTTTTTTTCAAGCTCTTGAGCCGTTTTAGTCTTAGCAAGTCCACCCAAAGAGGTTTCCTTTAAGAGCGGTGACATAAGCTGTCCTGTAATTTTTAAAGTATCAACAATTTCATCCATCGGAATTTTGCTCTCGACTCCGCATAAAGCAAGCTCTGCTGCGGTTACAGCGTGGACGGCCAAAAACGCATTTCTTTTTATACAAGGTACCTCAACAAGACCGCAAACAGGGTCACAAGTTAGACCGAGAATATTTTTGAGAGCCAGGGCGGCTGCATTAATAACCTCTTTTACATTGCCGCCAAGCATTTGAGCCAATGCAGCCGCCCCCATAGCAGAAGCTACTCCGCATTCCGCCTGACATCCGGCAACAGCACCGGCAAGCTGAACCTTATTTGAAACTATTAGCCCTATAATTCCGGCAGTTAAAAGTCCGTTGATTTGAACGGCCTCTGAGATATTATTTTCTTCAGAAACTGCTACTATTACGGCAGGAACGATTCCGCATGAACCTGCTGTCGGGCAGGCGACTATCCTTCCCATCCTCAAATTCTCTTCTACAGTTGCCAAGGCGTATTCTGTTATTTTTTCAAAAGTTTTTCCAAATAACGCGCCCCTTGTTTTATAACCCTCTATAAGTTTTGCGCAATCATCTCCGCACCAGCCGCTTATAGCTTTTTCTTTAGATTTTAGCCCGTTTTTGATTGCATCTTTCATTGCAATTAAATCTTCTAAAACTTTTAAGCGCACAACATCATTTTCAACTTCTAAAAGCTTTGCCTCTTCGTCTTCTGCAAGCTCATACACTGTTTTATTCTGAGAGATACATTTTTCTTCTAAATCCGTAAAAGATAAAATTGCCATTATTTTAATTTCCTAATATTTGTAACGAAATAAACATCTTTAATATTTTGAACCTGCCATACAATATCCTCCCCGATTGGAATATCAAGAGCAACATACATTGAAGCGTCTCCGCCTTTAGAGCTTCTGTCACAGTGAAGAGAGGCAATATTAACCTTTTGTTTTTGTATAATATCGCTCACTGTAGAAATCATGCCGGGTCTATCTTTATACATTAAAAGAAGAGTGTCATAGGCACCGTTAATATTAACACTAAAACCGTTAATACTATTAATCCTTATCTCTCCGGCACCAACCGAATCTCCGGAGACAGTCATCTTATTATCAAATATTATATCAACCGAATTCGGATGTCTTGAAATATCTTCTCTGTATTCATAAGAGTATTTGATATTACTAACTATATCAAAAATATTTTTTATGCTTGAATCATCTACAGAATAGCCAAGAACTCCGGCAAGAAGACCTTTATCGGTTCCATGCCCAAATCCTGTAGTGGCAAATGAGTTATAGAGAACAAATTTTACTTCTTTAAATTCATTTTTATAAATATTTCTGGCCATAAGTCCAAGTCTTACGGCTCCGGTAGTATGTGAACTTGAAGGACCGACCATTATGGGAGAAATTACTGAAAACAGAGATTTTTGTTCCATTTTTTAATAATCATCCTCATCATCTTTGCCGGTATTAATATAACCTTCCATAATCTTATATAGAGACCCTTGCCAATCACTGTTTTTTTCCAAGAAGAAATCTGCACCGCGGGCTTTACATTGCTGTTCAATTTCTCTTCTTGGCGATGCTGTAATAACTCCAACTACAGTTTTTTGTCCGGCAGCAGCAGCCAGCTTTTTAAGTTCTGTTAGTAAAATAAACCCTTCGCGCTCTGTCGGTATAAACAAGTCCATAACTACATATTCGTATTTGCGTTTTTTAAACTTGTTTACGGCATCATATATTTCCTGAGAACAATCAACATCATATTCAAACTGTGACAATAAAACTTTAAGCTGATAAGTAATAACACCCAAATCATCCACTATCAATATTGCAGGGCCTTTAGCTTCCTCTTCTTCATCTTCATTATTACCCAATGCTCTGCTCATAATAGGTTTTTTTGCATTATTATTTAGTTCTTTTAATGTGTCAACAATATTTATAAGCTGTTTCTTTAAATCAATTAATTGTACATTTTGAGGAGGTTTTGAGTTTGTAATATTATAAAACAGCTCTATAAATTCATTATCAAGATCTATACTGGGCATAAAAACTCCTATTGCTTATGTACAAATGAATTATACCATATTTAACGCTCAAAAGTAACTCCTTCGCTTGTATGAAAGCTCATTTGTTTAGATTATTCAAGTTTTATTAATTTTAGAGTATAATTTTTTTATGAAAAAAGTTTTATCTATTATAGTTTTATTATTATTTTTAACACCGTCAAGTTTTGCGGAAGAAAAAGCGCCGATATTTAATCTTAGTATATTCAAAGATGATACAAGAGAAATAAAATCACTTTTGAATTCACAGGTCAGATATGCAAACAGAACTAATTTCGATAAGTTCATTGCTACATATGACAAAAATTATAAAAATGCAGATGGATTTGATTTAGAGACTTATGCGACATTAGTTAAAGATATCTGGAAAACTTATGACAAAATTAAATACGATATAAAAATAAAAGACATTGCAGTCAAAGACGATTGTGCAACGGTTAAAGTTGAAGAGTATTCTTATGCTGACATTCCGGTATCGGAAAAAATGGACGGGGTCTTGAAAAGCGAGGCCGATAGTATTTATTATCTAAAAAAAATTGACGGCAAATGGAAGGTTTCTTCGGACTCTGTTATTACAGAAAATACATCTATGCTGTATGGAGATGCCATTGATTTGGATATAAAACTAACTGCACCGAAAGAAATTCCGGCAAATACCGAATATACTGCTTCTTTAGAATTCACTCCCCCTGAAGATACCATTGCTATAGCATCAATTGCGAGTGATAAAGTCGAATATCCGCAAAAACAGGCAAAAGAAGTGTTCAGAAAGCTTCCTGACGACAATATTTTAGAAAGATTGTTTATTTCTAATTCCGATAACGTTAATGAATATATTGTAGCCTCAATCGGACTTACAAAAGCGGATATCACGGATTTGAGCATAAAATTAAGTCTTACGGGATTCGGTTATCAGATTACAAGAGTTAACGTAGTTCCGGCGCAAAAAGAGGAAAAAGATGTCAAAGACAAGTAAAATAGCATATTTATTGATTTCAAGCATTTTTTTTATAATGTTTGACTGCTATTTTTCAAATCTTATACTTGCTAATATGCAAAATCTGCCGGAGAATCCTGTTTTAGATTTATATTTTGTGCAAAATACAGGTGCGGCTTTCAGTATTTTGCAAAATTCTAAGATTTTCCTGATACTATTTTCAATAGCTGCTCTTTTGGGAATTATTATTTATCTAATAAAACATATTAAAAGAGCTTCCGTAATATCTATATTCTGGGTTTCATTGCTCATTGCAGGAATATTTTGTAATACTTGCGAAAGAATAGAGTACGGATTTGTCAGAGATTTCTTTAAGTTGAATTTTATTGACTTTCCTGTATTTAATATTTCAGATATATTTATTAATATAAGTGTATTTGCAATAGTTATTATAATTATAAAAAATGAGATTATTAGTAGACGAATTAACAGAAGAAAAAAGAATTGATTCTTATCTTGCAGATTATATGCAAGATTATTCCCGCTCTAAGATTCAGTCAGAAATCAAAAACGCTTCCGTTTTGGTAAACTCAAAAACTGTAAAACCATCTTATATAGTAAAAGACGGTGACGTAATTGATATTAACCCGAAAGATTTATCAACAAAAATTCTTCCGGAGAATATACCGCTTGATATCGTTTGGGAAGATGAGAATATGCTTGTAGTAAATAAGCCGTCAGGTATGCTCACACACCCAACAACCATTGAACAAAGCGGAACTCTGGTTAATGCACTTTTATTCCGCTATGGAGATGGCCTTTCTGATATCAATGGTGAATTCAGAAAAGGAATCCTCCATCGACTTGACAGAAATACTTCCGGGCTTTTAATGGTAGCAAAAAACAATGCTGCACACGAATATTTAGTAGAAAAAATGAAGGCCGGAAAAATTACTAAAAAATATCTTGCGGTCGTCAAAGGGGTAATAGAAGAGGATGATTTTATAATAGATAAACCTATTGGCAGAAATTCCGCTCAGCCGCATAAAATGGCAGTCATCCCGGGCGGAAAAGAGAGTATTTCAAAAGTCAAAATCATTGAGAGGTTTAAAGACGCAACACTGGTTGAAATACATCTCATAACGGGCAGAACACACCAAATACGTGTTCATATGTCAAGTATAGGGCACCCTGTATACAATGATACGCTTTATGGCTTCGGGAAAATGAAGATTAAAACAGAAGATCAGGTTCTTGAAGCTTACAAGCTTTCATTCCCGCGCCCATATAACGGCGAAATAATCTCTCTTGAGATAGATAAAGATGAAAAACTAAAAAAGGTTTTAAAATTTTTATCAGATTAAATAATACTTCTTTTTAATCTTTCTGATCTATTTTCACTCAAGAGGTTTTTAAGTTTCATAATAGCCTGTGCATGAAGCTGTGAAATTCTTGATTCAGAAACATTAATAGCTTCACCTATTTCTTTTAAAGTCATATTTTCATGGTAATAAAGAACCATAATAGTTCTTTCTCTTTCCGGCAGTCTTTTCAAAGCGTTTTCTAGCTCCTTTTTAACGTCTTTTTCTTCTAATTCTTCGTGCGGAGCTAAATTATGTGAATCCTGTATCGTATCAATAATTTCAATATCCCCGTCTGATGAACCCTTTTTATCGTATATTGATGTTACAGTTGTATCTTCGGATAAAAGTTGTTCAACCTTTTCTTTTTCAATTCCGAGAAAATTCGCAATTTCAGTATTGGTAGCAGCCCTGCCAAATTGTTTTTTCAATGTTTCTTGGGCTTCTTTAACATCCTTTATTTTTCTTCTGACGCTTCTCGGCAAAAAATCCTGTGAGCGGATTTTATCAATAATAGTTCCTCTTATTCTTACGAGAGCATATGTTTCAAATCTGGCACCCATTTTCGGGGTGTATTTTTCAACAGCATCAATAAGCCCTTCTACACCGTAACTTGATATATCTTCATACGAAAATGTCGGCGGAAGAGCAACTTTCACACGGCCGACAACATATCGTGTAAGGTAAATGTATTGAAGGATAAGAGCATCTCTAAGTTCTTTATTGTCATGGTCATCAAAATATCGAGCCCACATTTCTGCCAGCTCTTCATTTGAAACTTTTTTAATTTTATTAAAAGATGTATCCTGTTCCATCCCTCTTGTCCTAACACATGTCTATATTATTGTAACGTTTTATTACAAATTAGATATCATATATATAGATGAAATTATTAAGATTTGTAAAAGTTTAAAAAATACGGGTAAATAATTTTTATGGTACAATCGTTATATGAATATACTTGTAACAGGCGCCAGCCGTGGAATTGGGAAGGCTATCGGAGAATATTTAAGAGATAAAGGGCACAATATTTTTGCTTCCTCAAGAAATGAGGCGCCGCTTAAAGAGTTTAAAAATTATTGTGTATGTGATTTGTACGAAAATCCTGAAATTTTAGGGGATTATATTGAAAAAAATAACATAGATATTTTAGTTAATAATGCGGGCGAATACATTTATTCTCCGATAGAGAAAGTTGATTTTTATCAAATAGAACATATTACAAAAATAAATTTAGAGAGTCCTCTATACTTGATTTCAAGAGCGGTTCCTTATATGAAACAGCAAGGCCGGGGAAGAATTATTAATATCGGCTCCATAAGCGGAGTGATGGGAGAGGCGTGTGCAAGTTTGTATTCTTCAACAAAGGCCGGATTAATTGGGGCGACAAAAGCTCTTGCTCTTGAACTGGCCGAGTTTGGAATTACTGTTAATACAATTAACCCGGGTTGGGTTGAGACAGATTTGGGCAATGAATCCGCAAATGAAAGCGGATTTTCAAAAGATGAAATAACGGATTGTATTCCGCAAAAAAGATTTATTACGCCAGAAGAGATAGCCGGCATGGTGAATTATTTGATTTCGGATGAAGCAAAAGGTGTTACAGGCCAGTCGATAAACCTTTGCGCCGGTTTGAGTGTAGGATATTAGGATATGAAAACAAAAGAAGAGTTAATAAAATTATATAATCTGGAGCTGAATGAATTATTAAAAGAAGCTCATAAGTATTTAAAAAAAGAGGTTGAATTTTGTTCAATAATCAATGCCCGCTCGGGGAAATGTTCACAAAACTGCAAATATTGTGCTCAGAGCTCACATTATAACACTGATATAGAAACTTACCCATTAATGGACGTTGAAACTGTTATTCATGCGGCAAAAGACAGTATAAAAAACGGAGCAGACCGTGTTGCAATCGTAACTTCCGGAAAAACACCAGATGAGAGTGATTTTGATACAATGCTTGAGATGATTAAAGCACTAAATAAAGAAGGAATCAAAAGCTGTGCCAGTATAGGTATCTTAAACGAAGAACAGGCAAAAAAATTAAAAGAGGCTGGTTTAGTACGGTTTCATCACAATATTAATACCTGCAAATCTTATCATCCCGAGATTTGCACAACCCATAGTTATGAAGATAGAATTAATACAGTAAATCTCGTAAAAAAATACAATATGGAGCTTTGCTGCGGTGTGATTTTAGGAATGGGAGAAACTATAGAACAAAGAGTCGAGATGGCAATGGAACTTGCTGAAATAAATCCGGATAGCATTCCCGTAAATATATTAACACCGATAAAAAATACTCCGTTTGAAAATTACGGCGATAAAATAGATGAAGAAAATGTTTTAAGAACAATGGCAATATTTAAAATAGCCTGCCCTAATGCTTCAATAAGAATTGCAGGAGGAAAAAAGGCAAGGCTTAGTGAAGAGAGTATCGAAAAAGCTTTCAGATATTGTGCAGACTCTGCAATAGTCGGGAATTATCTTACTACAACAGGTTTTTCTCCAGAAGAAGATAAAAAAATCGTACAAAAAGCCGGAAGAATAATGGAGTAAACTTCATGTCATTATTTAAATTATTTTTAATATTCACTAAAATCGGCGCAATTCTTCTTGGCGGTGGATACGTAATCCTTCCCATAATGACAAACGAATTTGTGGATAAAAGGAATTTGGTCTCACATGATGATATTGTAGATTATTTTGCTCTGGCACAATCACTACCTGGAATCATTGCCGCTAATATGTCAATGTTTATCGGATACAAACTCCGCGGCAAATGGGGCGCAATAATTGCCATGCTCGGCGTAACTTTTGTTCCGTTCTGGTGTATTGTACTCTTGGCCTCTGTTATCGGTGGGCTTACGGAGAATAATTATGTACAGGGTGCACTGTGGGGTGTAAGCGCTGCTGTTATTGCTTTAATTGTTCTAACAGTGCGCGAAATGTGGCAAAAATCACATAGAGATTTGTTTTTTTACACAATTTTTGTACTAACTGTTCTTACGCTTTTAATATTTAAACTCTCTCCAATTCAGACTATTCTTATATTTTCAATACTCGGAGTCGGGTATAAAAGAATTCGGGAGGCTAAAAAATGATTTACCTCCATCTGTTTTTAGAATTCTTTAAAATAGGCCTGTTCTCTTTTGGCGGAGGATACGCTACAATCCCGTTTTTATACCATATCTCACAAGTTTATAACTGGTACTCTCTTGATGAATTAACCCAAATGGTAGCTGTAGCATCCATAACTCCCGGCCCTGTCGGAATTAATGTCGCAACTTATGCCGGACTTAAGAGCGCCGGAATTTTCGGTTCCGCTCTTGCAACATTAGCAGAGATGCTTCCTTCATTGGTGCTTGTTATTATAGTATCAAAACTGCTTAGAAAATTTAGCGACAATTTTTATGTAAAAGCCTTAATTCAAACATTAAAACCCATAAGCTGCGGCCTTTTAACCTCTGTTGCAATAGGTCTTTTAAAACCAGAATTAAATGACATTAAGGCTCTTATCTTAATAGGAATTCTGCTTATTATGAGCTGGAAATCCAAACGCGACCCATTGTTTTATATTCTAATATCCGCCATAATAGGAGTATTGCTGGTTTTTATAAAAACACTGGTTTAATTTCCCTGTTTCCCCTTCATTACAACCTTTAATTCAACTCTCCGGCTTTGATTGTAATCTTCTTTCCCGTTTACTATTACAGGGCTGGAAAAACTTGCACCTTCCACTATAATCATTTTTCTTAAACGGTTTCCGTTGGCTTTGTTATAAGGTGTGTTAGTCATATAATTTGCAACCTCAAAGGCTCTTTTTAAACTAAGCTCCATATTCTTCATATATTGTTCATCATCAGAATACTTTCCCCTAAAAGTCTGGGAATCGGTATGTCCTTGAATAATTATTTTTTCAATATTCTTGTTCATATAATCATTTGAGAAAATAGAGTTTAAATATGCCGGCGCAAACTTATCTAAATATTTTTTCCCTTTGTCTGATAACTCATAACTGTTAACTTTAAATAATTCCAGGTTAGAAATTTTTACCACGCCAGTTACTGCATCTATATTAGCATCAATCTTTTGTTCTTTTAACGTTTGCTCTAAAGCTTCAGAGGCTTTTTTCTGTTCCATTTTTTCTTGAATTTTTTCATAATAGCTAGTCATATAAGTATAGAAAAAGAGTACAATAAAAACCAGCACCAGCGCTGTCATAAGGTCTGTCATCGTAACCCAGAATATATTATCCTGACTGTTATCTTCTTTATGAAGCTTTATTCTCAAAGAATTCTCTCCTTTTAAAACAATTTATCGACAATATCACCGCCATTAGAATTTGAAGCGGATTCATTAAGTTTATTTAAACTATATAAAATATTTTCCAGATAAGGAATAGTTGTTTCGTTCAACGATTTTGCAATGGCTTTTGCAAAATCTTCCGGAAGCGCTTTTAATAGCTTTTCATTTGTTGTATTTTGGATTTTAGATTCTTTCACAAGATCTATTAAGAATTTTTCGCTTGTTACAACATCAAACAAACGGATTAATTCCTTCTGTATTGCTAAATAGTATTTTTTACACATTTGGTTATACATAATTTTTTCAATAAACATAAATAGCAAAGAAAATCCGACTGCAAAAACAGAACATAATGCAGCTATTTGAATGTTAGCAATAAGTCCGTTCAGGGAACTTCCGACATTCTCTTCCATTGAAAAATTAACTTCCGTAAACGCTATTGCCATTTTTAAGAAAGTAAAGAACGGCCCCAGGCCGGTCAGAAGCGTCGGCATTGTCTGTATAAATTTATGGTTAATTTTTGAATAAACAAGCGTTTCTTCATTAAAGAAATATGACGCATCAATTGTAAGATAAATATCAGCATTAAACTCTCCTGCTGTTTTAGCATTTTGAGAAGCTACATAGAGTTTTTCGGGAAAGATAAGAGCTTTTTTAAAATCTTCCCAGGCAGTTGCTGTAAAATTATTAGAGCTCATATACTTATCAAGTTCCTGAAACCGGTAGGAGAGCTCTTTTTTGTTTAAAGAACTTAAAAAAGCATAGACAGATTTAAGATTTTTCTCAACCTTAGCATAGTTTTTTAACACTGTCATTATAAAAAACAGAAATACCGCCGTAATAATCAAAATAGCCGGTTCCGTAAGAATCTTTAACAAAGTCATACTTCTCTCCTCCTGTTAAATTATAGCATAAACTCTTATTTTAGACTATAATCTATAACAGGCAGCTAAATTTAAACGGGGTATGAATAAATCATACCCCGAAATTGAATTATCCAAAAATCTTTTCAGCAAGCGCCTTGAGTTTTTCAAAGTCATAGTCTGGAGCCGAAGATAGCAGACATCTTGGATCTAAATCGAAACCGCTATTATTTCTGTCTTTGTCCCAGGCAGCCCCCGATTCTATATACCTAACATCTGCATCGTCTCCCTCTGGATTTGTTTCAAATGCAATTGAAATACTATTTATTTCCCCTTTTTCGTCGTACGAAACTGCTATCCATCTGCCATCAGGAAGCGTTGCTGCTTTCCAGTCATAATCACTATGCCCGGATATTATTTCCGGTTTCGGGTTCATGTTGGCGACTTCTGCAAGAAACTTGTTTGCTTCATCAAAGATTTTCTGTGCTTTAGGGCGTTCGTTCTTATTAAAATCATTAACTACGCCTACTTTTTTATTATAAGCACGCACATCTTCATTATATTGATGGACTTTTTCATTATCCTTATCTCTGATAAATTTTGTCAGTTCATTAATTTCAGCTTTCATTTCATCTAATGATAATTTTGAAGGGTCGTTTTGCTGGTAATATTGTGAAATAGGAATATTGTCTTTTTTATAGCCATACTCACTTGCTTTTTCTATTAACGGCTTAAGAACATAGTCGTAGACTTCATCTTTATCAAAACCAGCCCCCATAAAGAAAACATCATCTATACGGTCTGCAATATCCGGAAAATGATTACATACATATGCCACATTATCTTTTGTGATAGATTTTAAGGTTTCTCGATATTTATCTAGATTTTGTTTTGTGGATTTGTCTGCAAAAGTATTATTTGCTTGTTTAAGACTTTCTGCAACCTTTTTTCCGTCAGCCCTGTTTTTATTTACGATATTGAGTTCTGTCCTATCCGGTGGTGCCGGAAGTTCTTTCTTGGGAACGGTTACTCTTACCCCTTCATAATCTGTTTGTGCAGGAGTTTTATCAGTTTTTTCACTTCCCTCTGCATCACCGGCTTCTCCGGGTTTCTTTCCGGCAGAAGCCCCGCCTGCATCACCAGCACCTTCTACTGGCGCAGAACCGGAGCCGGATGCCGGAGCATAATCTTTATTAAACCATTCTTGGGCTAAATCATTGACAGCTTTGCCTGCGCTCTTTGCTCCTTTAACTACATAAGTTGTTATAGAATTCATTGCTGTCTCTACATCAATCGACTCTTTAATCGTTTTTCCGCCATGTTCCTGCGCAAATTCATTCCAAATACTTGCGTTAATTTTTCCATCCTTTGTGCCGTCTGCTGCATCAAGCTTCTGTGCAATCTGGCCGGCTATGGTTTTGTTTAAGAGAGGGTTAACTTCTGTCATTTCTGTGACTCCTTATATTTAACAGTGTTACGTTCGTCCAATGTAACACAATACCTATTGTGTTACATTAGGTTTTTTGTTTTGCGGTTAAAAGGGTTGTTTTTACTTTTATTTCCCCCTTTTATTTCCCCCTTTTATTTCTCCCTCCTTTTCTTTCTCTTTTTTTGCGATAGAAAAGAGAAAGAAAAGGAGCAAAAGAAAGAGAAAACACGCGGTTGTTTTCTATGCCCTGACGGGCATTGGGCTCATTTGGCGTTTAACCTCCAAGGCTAGGCCGGTAAACCGGCTCTTTTACGCTCACTATCGATGCTTACGCATCACGTTCGCGGCGTGCGCCTTGTTATTTATTGCGTCCAGCCAACAACCTCCGCGCATTCCCTCTCCACGGGGGAGGGTTAGGGTGGGGGCTGATTCTTTTTGTATATTTTTACGTCCAAAACACGCTCCTTGTCTTGTTTTTACCCCTAATGTAACACAATAGGTATTGTGTTACATTCGAGGCAGGCTGGGAAGTTTACTTCCTTACCGGTAGGCTTGACAAAATGCCTGCCGACCAGTCTCCTACGTGCGTAGCACTAGGTATTGTGTTTCATTAGAGATTACTTATCTTACAGTTTTATTAACGGCATTTTTTGCTAAAACTTTAGAAAATCAGGATATTTTGTTACAAAACTTAATAAAAATAGCTTATTTTGCTTTATATAGCATAAACTCTTATTTTAGACTATAATCTATAGTATGGAATGTCCGAAGTGTCATAGAGCAATTGCAGATAATTCAACAGTATGTCCTCACTGCCATAAGGTACTGGCACTGGAGTGTCCTAACTGTCATAGTCTTAACCAGACTCCTCTATGTGAAAAATGCGGATATATAATCTTGACTAAGTGTTCAAAGTGCGGAAAGACTGTTTCAACAGCTCAGGAGAAATGTAAATGCGGATTCCCTACAGGCTCTAGTATTGCCTATCAGGAATGTGAAACCGATGAGTTTGCTTCTATGAGCATAAAATTTTCTGCACTTAAAGGTATAAGAAGGGTTTTAGGCTCACAAGAACTCTTTGCAAAGTTCTATTTCAGACTGAAAAACTTACTTACAGCTCAATTAAAATCTGTAGAAGGAAAGGTTATAATATATAATGACACTTTTGTAGTCAATTTCAACAAAGAGCTTTCATTCCCTACTTCTGTTCATAAAGCGGTAAGGCTTGCAATAAAAATAATTAATGCGTTTTCTGATTTGAATATGAAAGTAATAGATGAGCTGGGAACTCCGTTGAGGCTTAATATTACGATTGTAAAAAAACAGGCTGAAAACCTGCTTAAGGAAAATACTGTTGAAAATAATGTAAAATTGCTAAATGTTAAAAGAGAAGAAAAAATATATTTACGAGGCATGCAGCTAATTCTTGATCAGTATGCCTGTGATTGTATAAGCAAAGATTATAAAACGGACTCTCTCTATTCTGTCGAAGAAGAAGGTAAGAGTGTTATGTTTTATGAAATCATTCTTGATAACTACATTCTGCCTCCTTCCGGAAAAAATCAGGAAGAGCAGGTAATGGTTAATTTAAAAGAACTTCCCAAACGTAAGATTGAAGAAACAGATGATATGTACAGCTTCAAGGTGTTTGATATTAATGCGAAGTGTAAATTTAAAAAAGTTACGGCGCTTAATCTTCTTGACAGCATAGACGATAGTAAAATTACAGCCTTTAGAAGTGCAGGAAATTTAGAAATATCAACATCGGAACTATATAAGTATTATGAAGCAAAAGGAGTTCGGATTATAAGGGCCGTGTGTACACAGGAAGATAACTACAGGCCATGGAGTATTTTTCAACAGATTTTCAGGGATTATTACAAGCTCCCTCTTTGTAAGGCATTGATTCCGGAAAATTTTGATGTAAAACGTTTTAATGCTTTAAAAGAACTATTGTTTGCAAGGCCAAGAAAGGCAGGAGGGCCGGAAGATGCAAGATTTGCGTATATGGAAGATTTCGGACACTTTCTCGCCTCTCTTAAAAACTGCGTAATTATTATAGACGGGTTTGAGTATATGGATGATACATCTATTCAAACGTTTGAACTTTATTTTGACAGATTTAAAAATATCAATGTAAACTTTGTATTTATAACCGACAGTGAAACATCTCTGCACTCCAAGATTAAGGGCCTATTAAGAACTGATGTTTATACAGAATTTGTAATTCAAAAGACTCCGCTGGAGGCTGTACTTGCTACAATAAAGGAAGAGGCATCGGATTTTATAAACTCGTTTTATTTTGAAAAGATAAAAGAAAATTTTGACGGCTCATATCTTTATTATGACAATGCTATCAAGTATTTAATAGAAAAAAATGTTCTTGTAAGGTTTGAAAATAAGCTCATTATAAGAAACAATAATTCCGTAATACTCCCTAACGACCTTGCCGGACTTATTAAAGCAAGACTTAAGTTTATGGGTAAAAATGCTGACGCTTCAATGATTCTTGCATATTCTGTCTATTTAGGAGCAAGAATAGATTTTCAAACTCTTGAGCTTCTGGGTATAAAAGAGGTTGGCAAAAGCGCTGAAATTCTTGAAAAATCAGGATTTGCCGCATTAAAAGACAATGTTATCCAAATAAATAACTACAACCTTGTAAAACCTGTTATAGAATCGTCGCTGAAAAAACAGGTTGAAGAGTTTTTGTGTAAGAATATTCTTGCAAAACTCGGCAAGGGGCTTGATGATACAACGACTCTCCTTATTATGGGAAAACTCGGGCTCTTTAAGGAAGAATATCTGCTTCTTTGGAGAAATTCACAGTTGGCAATGAATACAGGCGACTATGATGCGTATCTGAAAGACTGTCTGGGATTTTTATCACTTATAGAACATATAGAAAACAACATTTCGCCAGAAGATATTGAGAATAACAAAAAAGAAGTTTTCCAAAATATTCTAATGACGCTTTACAGCTATTCTCCGGAAAAAATTTATTCCATAGAACAGGTTCTTCTTGTTGATGCAATTAACGAAAATGACAATGATAAGATTGTAAAATTATCCAACTTAATGCTTCAAGGCGCATTGATTTCATCAAATTATACAGACGCGCTTTCACTTTTACATAATATATTAAGCCGTATGGAACACCCGACGCTGCTTGTTGACGGGGCTGTAAATACAAAGTTTTTACTCCTCTCACTTATCAATATAGAGATTTTATTCAATATCGGCGATTTTGCCCAGTGCTGCGAAGTTGCAAAGGATTTAGCCGGTATCTTAAGGCCGGAAATCCTTGAAAAAATCAAACCTGCAAGCTTCTCTCTGGACTTCTTTGTCGAGCATATTGCTGAAACGTTCAGACTGGCCGGATTTGCTAAATTATTCCTTATGGACGATGATTTAGAAGAATTCTTCCTTGCAGTCAAAAATTCATTAGGAGAAGATTTAGCTGATAAAGACTCTATTATTGCTATAAAGGAATATCTTGCGGGCAAAAATTATGCTCCTTCAAATGTAGAAAACGCATCAGCATTCTCAAAAGTAATATATTTAATTTTGCAGGAATTTTCTGAGCACAGTAATGACTATAAGACATTTGCCCAGAATATATATCAGGCAAAACTTCTTGCCTCAGACCTGCACCAGCTGCAGCTTGAGTTATTCTGCGACCTTTTGATAGCATATTCTTACGCCAATATTGGTCTGGTCAAAAAAGCCGGAAGTATTTATCAGGACATTCTTACAAAAGCGGAAAACTCTGCAATATTCAATATCCTGACTCTTGCAAAATACTTTATGGCAAGACTGAAACTCTCTGAATCCAAAACCGAAGAAGCACTCCTTATTATTAATGACACACTTGCCTTGCTTCAAAAATACAATAACCAAGCTAAAATAATCTATGTTCTGTTTGAAAAACTGTTCATAGACACAGTTAAAGCCGAAGAAATATCCGCAGTCAACATCCAATCAGAAGAGCAAAAGCTCGCCCTTGCATCTTCTGACGGCAAACTATCACGACTTCTTGATTAGTGTTTCTTTTCGCACAAACTCGGAATTCCGATTAAGGCAAGATAGAATACACAACCGAATAACACTAAATTTAGAATTTCCATAACTTACTATCTCCTTTCTTAAGCTAACTAATACTCTATACTTTTTACATTCCACATTTTTCAAAAAAGTAACGCTTTTTTTGAAAAATTGTTACAAAAATTTACATGATTTTGTTTACATTGATATCCATTTGAGTGTAAAATTATATAAGGAGGCTTTATAAGTTTGAGTAAAGGCTACGAAAGTTTCAATAATTCAGAGACATCTTTTAGAAAATCCACACTAATTCAAGAGCGCATAGGACTTGTTTCTACACATATGTACAAACAGTTTCTGGACTACCAGCACGCAACATTGAATACTGCGGAAATTTTTGTTGAAATGATTGATAACCTCAAGGCTATAGCGGATTCACTCAAACAATCGTTTGCAGCACGGGGAATTACAACGCAAAACATATATGTCGAATATGATAAAGATAAAACTGTCGTTGTCATAAATATTCTCTGGCATACAATAAGCCTTACTACACGCTGCAACTATGAGCCGCAGGCCCTTTTCAGGGACAGTGCTCCTCCTATGTTTTCCGGCCGTATTATGGCGATAAACGGTAATTATAACGAGCTTATGGAAGGTATTACATCAAGAAAAGAGATGATGGAAATACTCTTAGACAAAGAAGTCGCCTCACTATATGTTCCCGCTGATAAAACTCAAAACTCAATATTTAAGATAAGACACCTCTCAAACAGAGAGTTCTTTCTCAACAATACCGATTCTTCAAGAGAGTTTGTCTTAAAAGTAATTGAGACAATATGCGGAGGCGGACTATATCACGAAGAAGGCTCCAGAAAAAGTTTTAACATATAGAAATATTTACTTGATTTCAAGGTAATTTTGTGATTATTTATTAATATATACGGGTAAAATCCTCTAAACTCCCGTGTATGAGCGGCTAGGAGCAAATGTTTCAAGTTCAGATGCTCCATCTACGTTATAAAAGCAAAGAAGGAAAAAAAAATGTTAAAAATTAGATTAAAAAGATTAGGTGCTAAAAAATCACCTTCATACAGAATAATTGTTATTAATTCAACTACAAAAAGAGAAGGCAGACCTGTTGAAGAATTAGGTTATTACAACCCTAAAACTAAAGAAATGAAATTAAACAAAGAATCTGCTCTTTCTTGGATTTCTAAAGGTGCACAACCTACAGATACAGTTAAATATCTTATTACAAACTGTAATGAAGACGGTACTTTGAACTACAAGAAAAAAGAAGTAGTTAAATTATCTAAAAAAGCACAGGCTAAAAAGGCTGAAGAAGAAGCAAGAAAAGCTGAAGAAGCTGCTAAAGCCGCTGAGGCTGCAGAAGCTCCCGCAGAAGAAGCTCCGGCTGAAGCTTAGGAAATATTTTCAAATATTAAAAACGAACCAAACATTATGTTTGGTCCGTTTTTATATGTTCCATTTTCTAGATGTATGCATAACCCTCAATATATAAATACAATCTTCTCTAACCTGATAAGGTATAATATAAGGGTACTTTGTTATTACAAGTTCTCTTGTACTTAAAACCCGTCCAGGTCTTCCAGCGCCTGGATTTTGAATAAGTATTGTTTCTATTTTGTTTATAATATGCGCTATAACGTCTCTAGCGGCGTCTTTATTATTTTCATAAATATATTTTTGATTATTTTCTAAATCGCTTTGTGCTGAGGTTGTGAATTTAACATTATATCCCACGGACAATTACTCCTCAAGATTCCAATCAGATTTTATTTTGTCGATTGATACAACTTTACCATTGTCAACATCTTTAATCCCCTGTTGTATAGCTGAGATTTGCCATGATTCAAGAGCCAAGTATTTTTCTATTGCATCAAGAGCAAGAAATGCTTTGGTTCGTCCGGTTGCCTGTGCGAGTTTTTCAAGCTGGTATTTTATATCTTTGGGTAGTCTGATTGAAAATTGTTCTGATGACATAATAACCTCTTGTATTGCATTGTAATACATTATAACACATTGCAATTTTATCCGCAAGTTCTCAAGATTTCTTGTGTAATTTTTTTAGCAAATTTTTCGTCCAATTTATCATGTCAGGATATCTTGAAGTATCGTGCCCTCTTTGAATCCATTCTTTCTCGTTTTCAGCGGTTGAACCTATTCCGCGTAGTTCCTTGTAGATAAATGAATACATTCCGGTTCTATCAGCACCGGCTTTGCAATGAATATGTGCTTTCCCACCTCTTGATATAATATCTTTTACAAGACCTAAAAAATCTTTAACAAGACTTTCTTTAGGATTTTTTGATACTGTAGGGATGTTGTGGTAATGCATTCCATTTTTTTCAACAACAGCCTTTTCATCGAAATTAATTCCCGGAGCGTGCATTGTCCTAAAATTGATTATATCAGTAACCCCTTGTTCTTTCAGCCATTTAAAATCCTCTTTCGCGGGTTGGGCAGAACGCGATAAAAACTTATCAATCACTGCATAATTGTTGGGCTTTCCTTGAAATGTAATATTAAAGATTCTCATACCCGCTCCTTATCTGTATTATGCTTTTCTCCCCACTCACAAAGCGAATATAATATCGGAATAAAAGACTGCCCTTTTTCTGAAAGAGAATATTCAACTTTGGGCGGTATTTGAGAATACTCTTTTCTTTCAAT
>CALUQF010000015.1 GCA_944322835.1 Candidatus Gastranaerophilales bacterium
TATCACCTGTATGAAACCAGCCGTCCTCATCAATTGCCTGCGCTGTAAGCTCAGGCTGATTATGATACCCTTTCATAACAGAAGGGCCTTTTAAAAGCAATTCTCCCGTCACCGGATCAGTTTTGGTTTGGTAGCCGGGAAGCGGCTTTCCAACAGAACGCAAATCCCTGTGTCTTTCAACATTCACCGTAGCAATAGGACTTGTTTCAGTAAGCCCATATACTTCGTATACTTGAATACCAACTCGTTGGAAGAACTTTGCAACATTCAGGTCTAAAGGAGCTCCGCCTGACATGCAGCCTTTAAAAGCTCCGCCAAAACAATTATGAATTTTGCGGAACATAAGTTTCTTTGCCCATATAAACGGTATGAATTTTGCTATATGATAAAGTATTGGAAACATCTTTTGTGAAAGCTCTGATGTGTTTTTCATTTCTGCTTCCAAACCAGTTTTTAAAAGCTTTAAAAATGCTGGAACAACTATCATAAAATTAATTTTTTGGTCTCTCATTACGTTCAAAATATCTTTAGGTTTTAAATTATGGGTATAATAAACAGAAAAACCCAAATTCAAAAATGTAGAAAAGCCAACCGTCATTTCAAATAAATGGTTCATAGGCAAAATTGATAAAATCCTTACGTCGCCATATGGCAAAACCTTGTCAAACACTTTTTTTAATCCGTCAAGCTGAGCAAGCATGTTTTCAAAAGTTGTCTCTACTCCCTTGGGAGAACCTGTTGTTCCAGATGTATAAATTATAAATACTGTAGATTTTCTTGCACGATGTCTCCACTTGCAGGTATAGTTGTTTGGTATTGTATATATACTTTGGAGATTTTCATAGACAGGATGTTCATCCATAACTATAATATGCTTGAGAGATGGAATAACTTTTTGTAATTCTATTGCTTTATCTATATATGTTTGGGAAACTAATATTACTGAAGGAAGACAGTCCGATAGTATCGACTGCAACTCATATTTAGTAAGCTTTATGTCTAATGGCACGGTAATTAAACCTGAGATAACGGATGCAAAAACACAAGCACCATATTCTGGTTTAGATTCGGATAGAATCGCTAACTTTTCTCCTCTCTTTAAACCTAAATCATTCATCAGATAAGCAGCTAGTCTTCTTGACATAAGTCCTAGGCCGTCATATGTAAGCTCTTTCCAGCCAAAAGGTGTTTTCATTCCCAAAGCAATTTTTCGCGCATAAATATTAGTCTTATCTTCCAATAGTGACAGTACATTACTTTCACGTTCTTTCATACTTCCTCCATAGATAAATATAGTTTTATAATAAGTATTATACCAAAATTTTTTTATTTAAGTCACATTTTTTAATATTTCGTGACAATTTATATTTAAATATTTACATTTAATATTTTTGAACTAGAATATTTTTACACATCAGGAGGTCAAAGTATGAACATATCCCCAATTAATAATAATGCTGATTTAAATATACCAGTATTTTCAGGAAGAATGATTAAAAAAGGTTTTGGATGGACAAATAATTTGAGCCAGGCTTATAGTAGATTCACTGAATTAAATAACTTTGCGCAAAACCGTGATATAGTTGCACGTATTTCGACTAAAAAGGTTCATAGTAAATACGATTCCAATCATTATAGGGGACAAACTATATACAAATTAAAATTAAGCTTTTTGAAAGAACATTCTCTTAAAGAAAAAGTTAAAGACCTCCTTGGCCTAATCCCGCGCCATAGTCTTACCCGAAACTATCACTCGGAATATGAACTTATAAACCGATTTAACAAAGAATATGCAGATAAATTAAGCAAAAAGTTGTAATAATTTTTTATTAGTTATGTTGTATGCAGTACAATCTGTCCTGTTGCAAGCGTTGGTTGAACATCAATAACTCGTTGGTTAGAACTACCGACCCAGTGAATTTTAGGATCCAACAAGGCTTGGATAAACTTACCTTCCGCAACAACATCCAGATACTTTATTTCAGGGATATTTGAAATTTCTTCCCATAAATATCCTGTATAAAGCCATATACTCTTTTGAGGAAGTAATTCTCTTACCTTTTTAGCCAGTCTAAAAACTTCTTCTCTATTAAAAGGATGCAAAGGATCCCCTCCGGAAAAGGTAATGCCGGAAATATGAGGTTTATTCAGCGCCTCAAATAATTCTTCTTCAGCAGCTTCATCAAATGGCAGTCCGCCAGCCACATCCCAAGTAATTGGATTTTGACACCCCGGACAATGATGAGTACAACCTGATACCCATAATACAACTCTTAAACCATCGCCATTGAGCATATCATCTTTTGTAATATTATGATAATTCATTTCCTAACAATCCTCTTCCTACTATATAATATCATAATAATCATAGATTGTAAAAAATGTTACAAGTGTAAATTTTATTGATACATAGTATTTACGAGCCTGTAGATAATTTTAATATCATCATCTTTGAGCTGCTCTAAACGAGATTTAATTGTTTCACGCATACCTTTTGGAGTTAATATAACATGCTCAAACTCAAATAAATGAGGTAAACTTATATCCAGAGCCTTCGCCAGCTCGGCAAGACTCTTTGAGGGAAAGGTAACTCCACACTCTATTTTACTTAAATTTCTCTGATCAATTCCGGCAAGCTCAGATAATTCCTGCTGAGTTAAGCCTCGTTTTTCACGAAGCTCTTTTATTCTTTTGCCTAACATACATTTTATTTCTATCATAATCATAAGGATATAACTTTTCGTTAAAAATTGAAACGATGTATTTGGGCTATTTATATTGACAATACTATATAATTATAGTATTATTCTCAATAGAGTAATCTATATCTTATATTGCTAAATTAATTAGTAATGTTGGTTGATTCATAATTCTAAAATTATATTTATTCTAAAATCAGACCGCAAAACCTAAGTTTTGCGGCCTTTCTTTATCTTTAATTCATAATGACTAACTTTATTACATGCTTACCCTGTCTTTAATCTCTTCCATCTTATGATCAGCTAATCTGGAATCACCCTTGACTCTTGAATAAGCAAGATAACCGTTCATACGCTCAATCTTTGTAAGGTTTTTAGAACCGCATTTAGGGCATACGTCCATATTCAGTTCCTGATGTCCGCAGTCATCACAATATGAGAGTGACAGGTTAACACCTTCATAGAAACCTTTGTCCATTGCACGGTTAATCAAAGTTTCAACTGCCTCTGTATTGTAATCAATCGGGTATTTTACATACTGAATTTTTCCGCCGTTGAATAAATCCCAGAATCTGCCTTCCAAATCCTGTTTTTCGATAGGCCCGATTTGTTCTGATACATGGCAGTGGAAAGAATTTGAAACATACGGTTTATCAGATACATTAGCAACAATTCCGTATTTCTTTCTGAACTGTTTTACCTGTAAACCGCATAAGTTTTCAGCAGGAGTACCATAGATTGCATACAGTATGCCGTCTTTTTCTTTGTACTCTTGAATCTTCTTATTAATATATTCCATAACCTCAAGCGCAAATTCGCCGTCTTCTACAAGTGATTTACCGTTATGAAGCTCTTGTAATTCATTCAATGCTGTAATACCGAATGAAGCTGTAGAAGATTTTAAAATAGGTCTTATTTTGTCATGTATTCCCAAATGTCCGCCTAAGAATCCGCCTTCGCAGAATGCAAGAGGATTAATAGAAGCCTTCATTTCGCCTAAATAATCATAAGTTCTGATATGAAGCTGTCTTATAAGTTCCATATAGTAATCTAAGACTTCATAAAAATCCTTGCTTTCCTTCTTAGCTTTAGCATAAATCATAGGAAGGTGAAGGCTGATTGCACCGATATTAAATCTTCCTACAAAAATAGGAGCATCATTTTCATCAGCAGGGTTCATTCCGCCTCTTTCATACCATGGTGATAAGAAAGCTCTGCACCCCATAGGAGATACTACTCTCTTGTATTTTTTATACATAGATGCAACATAACCGTCTCCTGAAAGTGAAAGCCAATCAGGATACATTGTTTTCTTTGAGCACTCAACGCCGGCTTTGAATAAATCTTCGTTTACTCCACCTTCTCCGTGAAGTTCTTTATCATACAAGAAAACTATCTTAGGGAATAATACAGGTTTTTTGCATTCTTTCTTACCCTGTCCGCCCATTCTGATTTTTAGCATAGCCATAGTAGCCATTTTTTCATAAAGCTCTGTGCCTAAGCCAGCTGTTACAGTAATAAACGGATAATCCCCACGGGAAGAAGCTACTGTGTTAAACTTGTATTCCCAGCCCTGGAAGCCTTGTTCAAAATCTTTTTTTACATCATCTAAAGCTGCTTCTCTTGCTTTTTCAAATGAAAGACCTAAGCATAAGTATTTGTCATATTGTCTTTGATAAGTTTTTTCTGCATAAGGAGCTAAGATTTTGTCAACTTCTGCAACTGTAAAACCGCCATACTGCTGGCTTGCTGCAGCCATTACGATATCGCCGATTACATCAAAAGCTACATCAAGAGATTTTGGCTCATTGTACCACAAATTACCCATCTCAAATCCGCCTTTAAGTACTGATGCTACATCAAATAAGCAGCAGTTCATAGTATCGCGTCTTGCTGACATATCATGAATATAAATATATCCGTCTCTGATTGCCTGCAACTCATCAACTGTTAAAAAGAATTTCTTATACAATTCTTTATTTAATTCGTTGAAAATTAAAGAACGTTTTGTTGAAACTAATGTAGAATCTGCATTAGCGTTTTCTTTGTCGCCAATATACATAATTCTTTGTGATTCCTGATAAACTTTGTCTAGCATGTGTACAAAATCCTGCTTGTAATTTCTATAGTTTCTATAGCTTTGTGCAACAGTCGGATTAATATGTTCAAGAGCACCTTCAACAAGGTTGTGCATTTCTGCTATAGTAACCTCAGTTTTATTCATCTTGATAACATTATTATCTACGAAATCACATATTTCTTTCAACTCTTCATCAGTAAAATTAACCAGCATTCTTGTTGCAGATTTTTTTACCGCATTAATAATTTTTCTATTGTCAAATTCTTCTCTGGTTCCGTCTTTTTTAATTACAAATACGCATTTTTTGATAGGAGTAATTTGTGCAGTCTTGATTGGTTCTGTTATTTTGGAAACAGGTGATACAGCGCTGCCTTTTATTACATCGGTTGTTGTTTTTGTTGACGGGGTAAACTCTACAATATTTCTTTCCTTATTTAAACTATTCTGCATTTTAACTAAAACCTCCTAATCTACACATTAAGGCTTTAAGGCGAGCTATTTTTTCTTCAGCTTTCCTTATAATTAGAGAATAACATTCTCTTCCCAAAATCTAATCCTTTATATAAATGATAATTCAAAAAAGTATTCTAATCAAGAATTTCACAAAACGTCACAAAGGGGGTAAAGGTAGTAATGGCGGGGTTTTTACAAAACGCAATATTGTTAAAATTGTTACGTTTTTCGCATGAATTTTTATTAAATTTCTTGACAAAATCCGTAACGCTTATTAATTGTGAAACATACACTAATGGTATAAAAATAATCAAACATGCTTAATTAATTTATTATTTTTCGAGGCCATACTCTTTTCTTTTTTGAATATAGAAATCCCAATAACTGTCGTTCATTACTTCATTATGACGGTCAATGCATTTCTTATTCTCCTGACAGAAAGCAATAGCTTTGTTTAAATCTTCCTGCGCGAGCTTATTCTGATTGAGTTTTTTATAAATGTATGCTCTTTGGGAATAATTTGCGGCGCTCTTTGATTTTGCAAGACACATATTTGTATAGGCAAGTGCTTTTTTGTAATCTTTTTGGTTAATGCTTGCAATTGCAGCAACACTATATGAATCAGCATCTTTTGCAATCTGATACACCTTATCATAATCCTCGTTGTATGCGTACAGCATGCTCGCAAGAAGAGGCCATTGAGACGAAGTTAACAGATTTGCTGGTACTTTATAGCTGCCGTTTATTTTATAGGCTTTATCAAAATATTTAATCGCGGTTTTCCCATCTTTCATTGCCATATAGACCTGACCCAGCTCGCCGTATAATGCACTTTTTTGTGCCGGTGTAACGGCAAGTTTTGCTGCAATATTCACATATACTGCGGCTTTTTTAAGATCACCCTGAGCAAAACTGCACATATTAGAAAAAAACAGACTAAAAATAGCTGCTTGTTGGACGAAATAAATTAAAGGCAGACAAACTATTGCTGTTACAAAAATGCATCCTTTGCGTCTCTCTTTACGATATTTTTTTAAACCGTATACTAAAACACCTATAAAACATATAAAAAGCAGGTAGGTAATCAAATACATTATAGCTTCAAGATAGTTAAAATTTGTCATTCAGCTCTCCTTATTTTAAAGAAGTGCTGCCTGGAAAAATCCAGACCGCACTTTGTTAACTTATCCTTCTAAAATTTGTCTTACAAGCTCATTAACCGTTTTGGGATTAGCTCTTCCTTTGGTTTCTTTCATAACCTGGCCAACAAAGAAGCCGAGAAGGTTTGTTTTTCCGTTTTTATAAGACTCAACCTCTTTCGGGTGAGAATTAATAATATTTTCAACGATTGATTTAATTGCACCTTCATCTGAGATTTGGCTTAAGCCTTTCTTTTCAACAATAGCAGAAGCTTTTTCACCTTTTGTAATCATATCTTCAACAAGAATTTGTTTACCGATATTATTAGAAATTGTTCCTTTTTCAATCAGAGCAATTAATTCTGCAAGATTTTCAGGTGTTAATTTTGTTTCATTAATTTCAACTTTGTTTTCTTTTAAGTATGCTGCAATTTCACCCATAATAAAGTTAACAGCAGTCTTTGGATTAGCTCCGAGCTCTAAAACTTTATCAAAGAATAAAGCTAAAGGCATTTGTTCAACAATAACTGAAGCATCATATTCGCTCAAGCCTAAAGACATATATCTCTGGCGTTTAGCTTCCGGAAGTTCCGGCATTTTTGCTCTGATTTCTTCTACCCATTCTCTTGAAATCTCAACCGGCATCAAATCCGGTTCAGGGAAATATCTGTAATCATGCGCATCTTCTTTACCCCTCATAGAGCGGGTTTCCTTAAGATTATCATCCCAGAGCCTTGTCTCCTGAACAACCTTTCCGCCTTCTTCAACAATCTCGATTTGTCTGTCAATTTCGTATTCAATAGCTCTTTGAAGAGCAGAAAAACTGTTTACATTCTTAATTTCCGCTCTTGTACCGAATTCTTTTGAACCTTTTGGCATAATAGAGATATTAGCATCACATCTCATAGAACCTTCTTCAAGATTTCCGTCACATACGCCTAGATATCTTACGATATTTCTAAGCTCTTCCATATAATTTCTGGCTTCTTCGCTTGAGCGCATATCAGGCTCGGAAACGATTTCAAGAAGCGGAGTTCCGGCTCTGTTTAAATCGACAAGGGAATAAGTTGCACCGTTAATTCCGGCAGCACCAACGTGAACGAGCTTACCGGCGTCTTCTTCAAGGTGTGCTCTTGTAATACCGATTTTCTTTCCTTTAACATTAATCCAGCCATTCACACAAATAGGTTCGTCATACTGTGAAATCTGGTATCCCTTCGGAAGATCAGGATAAAAGTATTGTTTTCTATCAAACTTGCATCTTTTTGGAATCTCGCAGTTAAGCGCAAGCCCCAAAAGTATTCCCATATTTACGCATTCTTTGTTTAATACCGGCAATACTCCGGGCATACCTAACGTAATAGCGCTTATATGGCTGTTCTGTTCGCTTCCAAATTCAGTTGAATCCGGTGCAAATATTTTTGATTTGGTTTTTAATTGAGCATGAACTTCTAAACCTATTACGACTTCATATTTATCTCTTAAATCTTCCATAATCTTTCCTCACTGTTTTACATAATCCATTCTAACATGAACATAGGAAATAAGATAAGCAGATAGTGCATAAAAGAAATCGATTCTTAAAAAAAGAACAAAATAATTTAATTGTAACAATTTTGTAAATTTTTGTAAATTTTTCTTGACATACCCTATCATGAAATAAAAATTTATTGTAGCATGCCATGTATCAACTATCCCCAAATCTCCTCCCAAAATTATTAGAGAAAATACTTATGCTGACTAGGAAAAATCCTGTCAGCTTCTTTTTTGGGTGGGGTAAATGGATATTATAAATTTATCTGCATTAGCCCAAAAGCTCGGTTAAAATTGTAGCATTTTCTTCTGCTTTTAAGCTATTGGAGATTTTGTTGCGTTTTATATAAACGCGTAAAGCTTCTCTGATTAATTCGCTTCTTGTTCTCTGTTCAGAAGAAGCAACACTGTCAACTTTATTTAAAAAGTCATTAGACATTGATATCAATACTCTTGCCATATTCCCTCCAAAACTAAGGTGTTACTCTATTATATCATACAAATAATTTATTACAAGAGTATATCAGTTTTATATTAACAATGTAAAGTTATATTAAGAAATATTTACAAAAAAGTCAATTTTTAAAGCAATACCGACTTTATATATATAAGGATATTAATAAATGAGGATAAAGGTATGTTTCCATTCTATTTTTCAGGTATAAATTCATCAATGTTAAGTGCAGATCCGGGAAATTCAATCAATTTATCTTGGAACATGTGGAATGCAAAGAATGCCGCAAACAGTATTATGTTTATGACACCCAGTTTGAATACTGCATTTTATGATTTTCCAGAAGTTATGACATTTGGAAACAGCCTGCTTGATCCGCGTCTTGCAATACAACAGACACTTAATTCATTCAATAATGGTGGCTGGATGAATGGAATGAATGCCGGCGGTAATTGGTTTAATAATATATTCAAGAACCCGTGGGAAAACACAGGTGATTCCGACACAGGAAAGACTGATAAAGAAAAGGCAGAAAATAAATTGATGCAAAAACAGTATGACAAATTGAAAGCTGTTTTAAAATCATACTATGAAAATTATAAAGATTTACCAGATGATCAGGCATCAATATTAGAAACTGCTCTGAATAAAGGCGGAAAGATTGAAGAAAAATTAGATGCTCTTAAGGCTGTTTATAAAGAATTGGATTCAAAAGAATTAAGAAAAGCTTTGTTAGCTTTAGATGAAAATAAGAAAGCTTTAAATGACATGGGCTACAACTTTAGTGATACAAATTACAGCTTTAAAAATAAGGAAGCTGATGAAGGTATCCAGCGTGATATAACGAAAATTCATGATGAAATAACTAGCAGCGGTGATAATAGAAAATATGAGACATTACAGAATTATGTAATAAATGCAGATAAAAATGAAGGAATCTTAAAGCTCATCAGTTATTGGAATGATGAATACAAAGATGATGAAAACAGGAGTATTATAAGGCTCATTGCAAATAATATGCCAACAGATAGTGCAGCAAAAACAAATGCTAAGAATACTGTTGGCGATATGGTGATAGCTATTGTTAATAAAGCAAAAGACGTTTCTTATAGAATCGGAAATTGTGATAAATTAGACAATGCAAGAAAAGAACTTGAAACACAGTTGCAAGTAACTAAGAATAGTTTTGATAAAGGAAATTTAAATACTCTTGCAACAAAATTTGAAGAAGTTTACGCTCGTATTAGAATAGCAGAAGCAGAAGAATTGAGTGCAAAAATCAAAAAAGATTATGCTTTCTTGAATGACATCTCCGACAGCGACACAGACTTTGTAAATGCATATCTGGTTGTTGAAGATGTTAAAGCAGACTTGAAAGCAGAAGGAGTAACTATTCCAACTGATATAGATAAATTTGATGACGGAGCACCAAAGACTGTTCAAGAAAAGGTAAAAGATCTTGTTGGGAATGGTGATTTGCGTGAAACTGATTGTAAAAATCCAATGGTTTATTATTCGGAAAAAACGAAAAAACATTATGTCATAAGAGATAATAAACTTATTGAATTAACTGATGTCGTGAGAGTTTATGATAATGGCAGATGCAATAAGGCAGATAAAAAGCCTATGAACATTTCTGATGTTCAAGGAAAAGAAGTCGATCCTGATACCTTAAAAACAGAAAAACCTTCTGGCACGACCAAAAGTTCAGACTCTAAAGCAGATGAGAAAACCGGTGAAAAGAAAACAGAAGAAAATAAGACTCCAAATGAGAGTTTAGAAGCACAAGCTGAACGACTTGCTTCTGATAACCCAAATCTCATGGGAGTTAGATTCTGTAAGGATATAAGCGGATATACTAATGATGATGAAGATTTCCCGAGAATGCAGGCATATATTAAATATGTTAATAAAGATAACGTTGAAGAATTCTTAAAAGGATATTATGCAGAGAAAAACTGTTTTGATAATGGTTTCTTTGAACAGATAGCGGCTGAAATAGGTAGTACGAGACTTTCAAACGGTGAAGTCGTTCCTGTAATAAAAGCTATTATTGATCATTATAGTGATAAATCTCTTAGCGAAAAAGGACAGGAAGCTTTGAAAGAAGTAAAAAATTGCTATGAAGAATATCGTGATAAAGAACCTAATGCACGTTTCAGAAATGAAGACTGGTCTTGGTTTTTCAGACTCGGAGGCTGTGATATCTTGGATAAACTAGATGACGCAGTTGAAACATTATTAGATGATAAGCTTGATACAGAATCATAATAAGATGTAAGAATTGGTATTATGAAACAAGTTGCCGGGGTCTCTTACAGCTCCGGCTTTTTCTTAATTTAACAGCCAATCTATAATATTGACAATTTTTATTCCATCTTTATCTGTATTTTTGAACAATGTGTCTGTTGTCAGAATCAGTTTTTCGTAATTATCTTTTACTGCAAGTAATGGTTTTATTTCTCGGACTCTTGTATTATCATCATGCAAAGTTTCACAAACCTGAATATAGATTTTTTCTTCAGGTGTAGAGGCAATAAAATCTATTTCGTTATTCTCAAACTTTCCTATAGATATGTTATATCCGCGGGTTAGCAGCTCGAGATAGACTATGTTTTCCAGAATGTGGCCTCTGTCCATATCTCTATAGCCTAATATATAATTCCTTAATCCGATATCTACAATATAATATTTTCCTTGTGTTTTTAAATATTCTTTGCCTTTTATATCATATCTCTGTATATTATAGAAAATATATGCATTTTCTAATAGCATAATGTAACTGTCAACTGTACCAATTTTGGTTTGAGGAGAAATACTATGATTTGAAACAAGAGTATTTTTTATTTTGTTTACGGAGGTATTATTACCAATATTATCAGCCAGAAATTTTATTATTTTTCTTAGAAGTGCCTGGTCGCGAATCTTTGCCTGCTCAATAACATCTTTAATAATTACGGTAGAAAAAATACCTTCTAAAACCTGGTTAATCATTTGTGCATTGAAATTAAGCGTAACTAAACCCGGCATGCCGCCATATTTCAAATATAAATCAAATTTTTGCTCGAGCGTAGAATCAGGGTTAAATTCACAGAAATCCAAAAATTCTTTAAAAGAAAGAGGTTTCATTTTTATTTCTATGTATCTTCCTGATAAATATGTTGCAAGCTGTGATGACAATAAATATGCATTAGAACCTGTTATATATATATCAACGTCAAAGTCAACCCGAAATGAATTAATTGCCAGTTCCCAATTTTCAATCTTTTGAATTTCATCAAGAAGAAGGTATAGTTTCCCGGATATTTTTTGTGACTGCCCGTTGACATAAGAATATAAATCTTTATATGTCATTTCGCTATATTGGATAGATTCAAAGTTTATTTTGATAATGTTCGCCGGATTTATCCCGTTGTTTATCAGGTATTCTGAATATAATTCCAATAAAGATGATTTTCCGCAGCGCCGTATACCTGTAATTACTTTAATTACATCTTTATCTTTAAAATCAATTAATTTTTGCAAGTAAATAGGTCTATTTTTCATAATTAAAGTTTTTCTATTATATAGCACAAAACTTATAAAAAATCAAGAGTTTTTCCTTTATAAGGAAAAAAACTTACCCGCAAATAATCTCTTCCAATTTGTTTACTGCATTGTCTACAGTGTCGTTGATTATTTCATAATCAAAGTGTTTAGAGTTTTCAAGTTCCAGCTTTATTGACGCAAGACGTTTTTGTATAGCTTCTTCCGTTTCTGTATGGCGCCCTCTAAGGCGTGATTCCAGCTCTTCCAATGATGGTGGTGCAATAAATATTAATACAGCTTCCGGCATGAGTTTTTTTACATTCAAGGCACCTTTGGTATCTATTTCAAGTATTAAGTTTTCTCCGTTTTTTAAACTGCTTTCGACAAAGTCTTTTTTTGTTCCGTAGTGGTTGCCTGAAAATTCTGCCCATTCAAGAAATTCACCGTTATCAATACATTTTTTGAACTCTTTTTGCGTTAAGAAAAAGTAATTTACGCCATTGACTTCTCCTTCTCTTTTGGAACGGGTTGTGCAAGAGACAGAAAGCTTAAAATCTGGGTGTTTTTTTAAAAACTCTTTTATTACTGTTCCCTTGCCGACTCCGGAGGAGCCTGATATCACGAATAATTTTTTCATTAAGCCTCCCCGATACCTTTATGAACTACTGTTTCAAAATCGAGACCTTTTGACTCCGCCTGCGCTGCGGGTGCTGGCTCACAGTATTGTTCAGGTGTAGATTTTTCTGTAATCTTATTATTACTTCTAAAATTAGAAATCAAATCCTCTGTAAGCTTTGGCATATCCATTTCTTCAGTACAAATTTCTATGTAGCACATTTTATTCATTATCTGTGTTACTTTTAAAGCTTTGTCAAAGTCCTCTGCCGTAGTTACTTTGGTTGCCCAGACATCCCCTTCAAATACACGTGCAAATTTTGCATAATTCATCTGCATTATGTCATTAAACTTATCATTAGGGCTGTCGGAAAGCACACGTTCTATTGTATATCCTTTATTATTCAATACTATAATAATCGGCTGGATTCCGCGTCTTAGCATATTGCCGACTTCCATTGCAGTCAGCTGATGGGAACCTTCACCGGTTACTAAAATAACTCGGGATTTTGGTTTGGCAAGACAAACTCCGAGTGTTGCAGGTGTAGCCCAGCCTATTGAACCCCAGAGAGTCTGGGTTAGAAGCTCTACATTATGAGGGAATTTCATAGGTCCGATACCATGCGGTACAATCCCGGTTTCCGCTATTAGAATATCATTTTCTTTGATAAATTCCTGTAATCTGGGGTAAATGTATTTTGAGGTTAAGTTCTCCGGCCCTCCTGCTTGATGGTCGTATCCGATTTTTGGTTTTTCTATATTAATATCTTTTTTATCAACAAGTTTTGTAACAGCCTCAAGAACTTCTGACATTTTTACGTTATCATAACGTTCGCCCTCTACGTAAGTATAGGTGCCATATATTGCAATATGGTCATTAATCTTGTATGGAAGATTGAACCCGAATGCATTCAAATCTGTATAAACAGGGCCTACTGCAATAAGGCAGTCTGTTTCATCGACAGCTTTTTGTGCGGCAGGGTTTTCAAATTTAGCATAATATCCGCCAAGATATTTTTCATAATCCATATCTATAAGATTTGTTCCCATAAGAAAATTCGTTACCGGAATACCTGTTTTAGAGACAAATTCTTTGTATTCAATACGTGAGTCAAAGCGTTTTACAAGAAGGTCTCCGAGGATTACCGGCTTTTTGGAATTATTTATTTTGGCAGCAATTTTAGAAGATACTATTTTTAGGGTTTCTTCATCGCTTGTCCAATCATATGAAACTTTTTTATCTGAAATTTCCATTTTTGCGATATCTAGGGGGATTGCAATATATACCGGCTTCTTTTCTTTTACGAGAACTTTTAGGACTCTGTCTATTTCCATTTTTGCATTATCTCTTGTAAGGTAGGCTACAGCTGCTGTTACGGGCTTGTGTGCTTCGTAGCAGGCATAATAATTGACGTCTTGAAAGTTATGATGAACGCATGTTTTGTTATTTATGCATTTTGTAGCCGGAACACCAACAATACTTACTACAGGAACATTTTCTGCCATACAGCCTGCTATTGCGTTTATGGCACTTAATTCTCCAACTCCGTAAGTTGTTATAATAGCGCCATATCCTCTCATACGTGCATATCCGTCTGCGGCATAACCTGCATTAAGCTCATTTGTGCAGCCTATCCAGCGGGTGTTGGAATTATTTTCTACTGCATACAAAAGATTAAAATTATAGTCTCCGGGTAGTCCGAAAAAATCGTTTACTCCCAATTCTTCTAAGCATTTTACCAGATATTCGGCTGTATTCATGTCTCTTTCCCCTCAAATTATTGAAATTATAATAGCATAAATATATTTTAATTTATGTTAAAATTTTTTTATGGATAAAATTTTTTCGGATAAGATTAATCTTTTAAAAGCTCTTGCGATTACGCTTGTAGTATCAGGTCATTTGGAATTCAGAATGTTTGATATGTTTCCTCCGTATTCATTTCAGCTTGCTTTGTTTTTCTTTATATCAGGAATGCTTTTTAAGGATAAGTATCTTGATAAGGTGGCTGAATTTATTAAGAGAAGAGTTAAGAGCCTTTTGGTTTTGTATTTTCTATATTCGGCTTTTTATGCGGGAATTACTGTCTTGCTGGCAAAACTTACCGGTAAGTTCTGGGGAATGGAATTATCTTTTAAAAACTTTTTTATTACGCCGTTTCTTAACGGGCATCAGTTTGATTTGTCCTGTCCAATGTGGTTTGTAACCCAGTTGTTTATGACAATGATTACATTCTTATTTTTACAGAGACTGTTTAGAAATCAAAAAGAGCCGGTTAGGGCTGTAATATATACTTTAATGGGCTTTAGCGCTATTCCTTTATCAAAAATGTTTGAACTTGATGAAATATCTCTGATTGTTATAAGAACTATGTTTTCATTATTTTTTGTCTATCTTGGACACTTATATACAACAAAGATTCATGGAAATTATAATATTTTTACCCCAAAAATTTTAGGGGTGGTAATCTGTCTTCAGGCTGTTTTATGGCATTTTAACAGAGATTTTGATCCGGTTCATGGTATCGGATTAAGCTATGTGCTTGTATGGGCAAGGTTTGACAGCCAGATTATTGTTCCAGTGCTTACAAGTATTACCGGTATCTGGTTCTCGCTGTTTTTTATTAATGTTACATATGAATATTTGAAAGATATCAAATTTATTAAGCTTGTTGGCGAAAATACATACCATATTATGGCAAACCATCTGTTTGTTATGTATATTATAACAGCTGTAATCTTCCGGATAAACGGTATTCCGATAAGCGAGAGAAATGAACATAATATTTATTGGATTTTTAATCCGGTTCAGAATACCTATCTGTATTTTGTCCTTACTATGGTTATCACAACCTATATTGGCGTTGGGCTTAAGTTTATAAAAAGTAAGATTCCGTTTATTAAAAACCTATGATAATTAAATTTCTTTCATAAACTTCATCAAGCGGAAGAGTGTAATTTATAATATCTTTGACCTTTGCTTTGTATTTTGCTAAAACTTTTTCAGCGTTTTTTAATTCCTCAAGAGCTTTTTTTGATTTATACGCGATAAAATACCCATCTTTTTTCAGAAGCGGAAGCGCGTATTCCGATATTTTATCAAGCTGTGCTACTGCTCGGCTTGTTATTATATCAAAATGCCGGTTTTTCAAATTCTCGACCCTACCGCATATTGTATCTAAATTATTTAGCGCCAGACCCTCTTTTATTCTGTTTATAGAATTAATCTTTTTTTGTATGCTGTCAATTCCAATAACATTTATCCCAGGATATTCTATTGCAATAGGTATAGCAGGAAACCCACCGCCGCAGCCGATATCAAGAAGTTTATCCCCTTTTTCTCCATATTTTTCAAAGAAAAGCTTGATTGCAAGTGAGTCATAAATATGCTTTTCAAACAAATATTTTTCATCATTTTTGGATATTAAATTAAGGCGGGAATTTTCCTCCAAGAATAATATTTTGTATTTTGTAAAATCAGATTTTATTAAAATATCACTCATATTTTTTCTCTATTTCATCAAAAACATCTTTGTCCATTCTAAGTTTCATATCTTGTATTCTCTTGTCAATTTTAGATATATCAACAGATGTGGAAAGCCTGAGTGCAATTTTTCGCGCCTCCAAATATTCGCTTAAAGCTTTTTTATTCAATGATACATTATTGTAATAATAATCTCCAAGTGCAATTGAGGATTCAAGCATATAAAACTCTTCATTAATAAATTCGGCACTCTGCTTGGCTTCTAAAAGAAAGTCCAGTGCCTTGGGAGATTTTTCTTTTACATAAATTTTCGCCAGATTTGAAGCTGTATAATAAATACCGTCATAATTGTTATTAGTTTTTTCTATTTTATAAGCCTTCAAGAAACAATCCTTCGCGTCCGAATAATTTTCATTATCAAGATAACAGGAAGCCATGTTTGAATAGGCAAGTGCTTTGTATGGGCTATTACCGCCGACTGAAATACATTTGGCATAATATTCAAAAGCATTTTGCTCGTCATTTCTATCATCGCTTGCCAGTGCATATTTAAAATAAAGTTCGGCTAAAACTTCATCGGTCGTATTTTCGTCCAGAGATTCAAGTGCTTTCCGGTAGTATGAGTACGCCTCATCCGGATTATTAACAGACGAATAGATATTTCCCAACAAAGTACACGCCTGCACCATTAATGACTGCGGAGTATCTACCGAATAGATTACTTTTTTGATAGTTTCAATCGCACGTTCATATTTGTACATTAAATAGTAGAGCTCTGTCAGTTCATAAAACAAGTAATTTAAATTAATGACTTCATTATTCTTTTTATAATATGTTTCTACAAGCTCATAATAGTGCTGTGATTTAGTATACTCATTTATATTTTTATATAACCTGGCAAGCTCAAGTCTTATAGTATTAATACCGCCAGATGTTAGATTATTATTTTCGAGAATTTTGTCATATTCTTCAATAGCTTCTGTATTTTTGTTCTCTTCAGCGAGTTTTCTTGCATTTTGAAGCATAGTATCAATATTTTGTGAAACATTTTCCTGAATAGAATTATTTTTGCTCATATTTGTTTCAGGAAGGGGTTGAGGCTCTTGAATATCTTGAACCTCTTCTTCTTGTTTTTTCCCGGATTCTATTTCTTCAATACATTTAGTGTGGTACTCTATTTCAGAGCGCAAGGCTTGGCGGGATATCATTATTTCGCGGGTTTGAAGCGGTTCTTTTAACTGTTTTTCATAAATGTTTATTATATATTTATGAAGTTTGATTTCTGTTTTTGCCGGTATCGAAATGTCTATATTTTGTTGGAAATAATCCTGAACATATATTGTTTCGCCAACCTGAAATATCATAAGATTTGATTTTAAATATTCAATTGAGAATTCATCATATAACTCAAAAACCGCAAGAGCGTTAATTGTCAGCCCATGTCTTACTGTCCTGAGAAACCAGAAAAAGTTTCTTATTGTTGAAGGAATAAGGTTAATATATGTTATTCCCAAAAACGAATCAAAAGTTAATCCCGAATTTGTATATTTTTCTAAAAATTCATTCAAAGAAATATTCATTGCTTGAATAATCTTTACCGAAAGCGCTGTATAATAATAGTAACCTCGTGTGTATTTATAAAAATCTTCAAGAGTTGTCTCGCTGCATTCAATTTTACCGGCAGAAAGAAATTCCTTAAATATTTCTTTAGAAAAAGCTTTAAGAAATATTTTTCTGTCAATATTTATATCACCGAGAATATTTTGTATCATGGCACGCGTTGAAATAATAATTTTTACATTTGAACTTTCTACAGCGTGTTCAAGACAATTAACAACAAGTTTTGTATTTTCATCAAGGATATCATCGAATGAATGCAGTATTATAATAAAAGGTTTTTTTATTGAAGTTAAATATTGTTGAAATTTTACAGCAAGTGTAGTAATTTTTGCATTCAAATTAACAGCTTTTGACATAGAATGTTTTTCTATTGTATCAATAAAGGACAGTAGAATGTCATCGCAGACCGTCGATGCCTTACAATAATATTCAAGCTTTATAACCTCTTTATCAAAAAAATCAGTCACATAATTAATAAACTGCCTCTTCCCCGTGCCAAGAAAACCATGGATATACAAAGTAATATCATCTGATGCAATAAAATCTATAGCTTTTATTATATCATTATAATTACTCTTCAAAAGAAACGGATTAATTTTGTCTGAATCAGGCAAAACAATATTCTCTTCATTAATTGAGCTATCTATAAACTTATATTCCATAACTTGATTTTATATGATATTAACGTAATTTACAAGCTGAAAGTCGAATCAAATAATATTATGCTATAATGTTAGAATAAACAGCGGAGAATGAAAAATGATTTTTAAAATGTTGGAACTTTTATTAACAGTAGTAATGGCATATTTAATCGGTTCAATCCCAACCGGATATTTGATAGTAAAAGCAAAGACCGGCCAAGACATAAGGACAGTGGGCTCGGGCTCTACCGGGGCTACAAATGTTAAAAGAGTTTTGGGCAAAAAATACTTTTTTATTGTAATGCTTTTAGATGCCTTTAAAGGTGCTTTGCCTGTAATACTTGCAGAAAACTTTATTTCAGCAGGTTCTTCTTTAGGATTAGCGCCGGTTTTAGCAGCGGTTGCAGTAATAATCGGGCATAGTAAATCAATCTTTTTACAGTTTAAGGGTGGAAAATCAGTTGCGTCGGGTGTTGGCACAATTCTCGCTCTTAATCTTGTTGTAGGGCTTGTAATCGCACTGGTTTGGGGAATTGTTACCTATACCACTAAATATGTTTCTGTAGGTTCAATTGTAGCGCTTGTTATTTCTCCATTTGTAATGTTTTATCTTTCTGCGCCGATTGCATATGTTGCATATTGTGCACTGGGAGCTGTTTATATTGTTTATTTACATAGAGAAAATATTAAGCGTCTTATGCTTGGGAACGAAAATAAGGTCAGATAAACGGTTATAAGACAAACTGTTATTGTTTGGGCTTGTCGGCATAACAATACCTTTTTATACGGTGGGCAGCTTTTCTTATAAAATATTATTGTAAGCTGGATATGTGTAACCGGTTTTATTTACAAAGACCCGTAAGAGCTATTCTCAAATTTGATATTTTTTAATATAATTAGAGAAACATAGGAGAGGATTATATGAACAAAAGGGTCTGGACAAAGGTTTTGATTGCATCTCTAAGTATTGCTGCGGGAGTTTATGCGGTATTTTTGATTTCTCCGCTAATATTAAATCCGATTATTGAAGGATATATCCCTAAGATAAACGGCGAAATTCATAAAGCAACTGGGCTTGTTTCAAATCTTGATGGAGTAAAAGTTGTTACGACTCCAAAGCTTACTGCCGGATTAAAGGTCAAAAAGTTTACCCTTCTGACTCCGGATAATGAGCAGGTTTTTGACTCTGATAATTTCCAAGTAAAAATGTCGTTAATTCCTCTTTTAGCAAGAAAGATTGAAATTGATGTTATACAGCTTGAAAATGCGGAAGTTTATCTAAAAATTAATGATGACGGGAGTTTTGAGGTCGCAAAGTATTTCCCGCAGACGGAAGAAAAAAGCTCTGAAAATAATGAAAATATAGAACAACAAAATTTATCACTGCCTCTCGGGCTCAAAATATCTAATCATCTTCCGGACATCAAATCCGGAGGGTATAGTATAACTTTTGTTAATGGAGAGGATAAGTATATAATCAGCGGCGATAAAACCGAGATTACTGATTTTATATTAAATAAAAGTGTAAAAGTAAAAGCTTCTGGAAAAGCTGTTTTTAAAGACAGAGAGCAGTTTAAATATAATCTTGCTGTTTTGAATAAAATCATGCCTGATTTGGATCTCAATGAATTGATAACAAATCCGCAGGTTCAGGAAGAAGAGAAACAAAAAGAGAGCGAACCCGTTAATATTACTGAAATTTTTAAAGGGTTGTATAAAAGTAATCTAACGGCGAATGCCAATGCGGATTTGACCATTGCAAAAGATGGTATAGCAGGAAAAGTCTCCGTTACAAATCTTTCTATTTTGAACTTGCCTCCAAGTGATGCGAATGTTGAGTTCAAGGGTGATAGTATAAATATACTTTCAAACATTTATACGGAAAAGAATGAGCTTTCAAAAATTGACGGTTATATTAAAACAGGAAAAAGCCCCAAAATTGATATGAATTTTGAATCCAAAGCAGAGATTGCAAATATTTTAAGGATTATAAAAGATGTCGCGCTGATATTTAACATAAAAGATTTGCAGACTTTGAGTGCAAACGGGAAAATTGATGCGGATTTCAATATCAAATCGGATATGAAAACCGTAAAATCAAACGGATACTTAAAAATTCCTTCTGCTAACGTGTATTACGGGCTCTACAATATAGGAGTAGAGAATATTAATGCAGATACTGAACTAAGTAACAATAATATTAATATAAAAAATATCGGATTTTCAGTTCTAAAACAGCCTCTGAAATTCTACGGTACAATAAGCGAAGATGCTGTAAGCGACCTGCACCTTACTGCGGATAAGCTGAATCTAAAAGGGCTTCTTGTAGCACTCGGGCAGGGCGGTCTATTAAAGGATAACAATATTAATTCCGGCTTAATATCAATGAATGTTGATATTACAGGAAGGCTGGATAAGATTAATCCGCTCGTTAAACTTAGTATTAATAATATTGATATTAAGAATTTACCTTCTAATACAACTCTTAAAGCCCCGCAGACTACAGTCAATATAACTTCAGATGGCAAAACATTCTCAGGAAGCGCTGAGAGTTCAAATGTTCGGCTTCTTAATCCTGCTGCAGCAGTTTCTATCCCTAAAATTAATGCCAATATTAAGCCGGAAGAAATCGAGATTACTAAGACTCCGGTGCAGATAGAAAAAATTAACACAACCGTCTCAGGTAAAATTCAAAACTATTTGACCGAAAAAATCGGCCTGAATTTTATTACAACAGGCGATATAAAATCGACTCTTTCGGGAGATATTAACCTGAATAAACAGACATTAAATCTTTCATATTATACAAACGAGCAATCAGCAATTATTATTCCAATGTTTGACAAATCAAAAATGTCGTTTACCGGAAATATTCTGATAACAGGAAACATGATGAATCCGATATTAAAAGGAAAAATCCAGATTCCGTCTCTAAGTATTCCGGAAATTCCGGTAACTATGGATAATCTCAACATAAACCTTGACGGGCATATATTGGACGGTAATGCTTCGCTTGCCAAGTTTACATCAGGCGGAATTGAAGCTGAAAATTTAACAGGTGATTTTGAATTAAAGGGCAATGATTTTTGTCTTACAAACCTCAAAGGCTCTGCATTTTTAGGAACAATTGCCGGTAATATCAAATACAATCTTGCAAATGCAAAAACTGTTATAGATTTTTCGGGTGCAAATATGGACGCATCAAAAGCCGTACAGGGGGCAGTCGGTATAAAGAACGCATTATCAGGGACTCTCGGGTTTGATGCAAAACTCAATATGCTTGTTGCAGATTATAACGAAATGATGAAATCTCTTAACGGTAATGTAACATTCAGCGTGAAAAACGGAGCGTTCGGCTCTATCGGCAGGCTGGATAAATTCCTTAATGCAAGTAATATTATAACAAATAGTGTTATGAAAACTACCGTAGCTACGCTTACTAATTCATCAAGCCTTGCGGATACGGCAAAGTTTGATTATATAGACGGAACTTTGAGTTTCAAAGACGGCTGGGCAGATATAAAAGAGATTAAAAGTTCAGGAAAGCTTTTAGCTTATTATATTACAGGAAGATACAATCTCCTTAACGGTACAACAAACGTAACTGTATTAGGAAGATTAGACAGCACGGCTGTTGCAAAACTCGGGCCGATAGGCGAACTTTCAGCAGACAAGCTGTTAGGATATATTCCTAAATTTGGAACTTTGACTGCCAATATAGTTAACGCTTTAACGGAAAATCCAAAAGGAGAGAATATAGATTCAATCCCAGCTCTTACAAGCGGCAGCACAAGCTATAAGGATTTTAAAGTCCTGTTTAACGGGGGCTTAGAAAGTACAAGTTCCGTTAAATCTTTCAAATGGCTTACAGATATTGAT
>CALUQF010000016.1 GCA_944322835.1 Candidatus Gastranaerophilales bacterium
AATCTTTGATTTCGAGGAGGAGTCCTGTACGGATATTGAATTAATATTTTTTACTCCTAAAATTTATCTTGGACAATTGTGTCCCGAAGTGAGAGGGGCACTTTACGCTTCACGCTTCACTCCTTACCCTTCACACATTTACCCCTCATACATTTACCCCTCACACGTTTACCCCTCACGCAAAATTTTGACCTCTCAAGGGCTGTTTTACGGATAGATGCACAACACTTCATCCGCCAACAGAATTTACGAGTTATGGTTTAATCGTGTGAGTGTTTACGTTATACTTGACTTATGAATATTGACGAAAAATATATGCGCGAATGTTTTGCTTTGGCTTTACAGGGAAAAGGCAGTGTGGCTCCTAATCCTCTTGTCGGATGTGTTGTTTTGGATAAATTGGGGAATGTAGTTTCAAAAGGATACCATAAAAAATATGGCAGCAATCACGCAGAACGCGATGCTTTGCTAAAATTGAAAAATAATGAAGCAGAAGGCGGAACATTGTATGTTAATTTGGAACCGTGCTCCCATTTTGGTAAGACTCCGCCTTGTGTTGATTTAATAATAGAGCGGAAATTGGCCAGAGTGGTTATTGGAATGAAAGATGTTAATCCTCTTGTTGATGGTATTTCAAAGTTAAAATCTGCAGGGATAGAAGTTGATTTTGTATTAACATCGGAGGCCGAATATTTAAACAGAGTTTTTATAAAGAATATGAGTCAAAAACTTCCTTATGTTGTTTTAAAGACGGCTTCTACTATGGATGGGAAAATTGCTTCACATACAGGGGATTCCAAATGGATAACTTCTTCTGAGGCAAGAGAAGAGGTGTATAGAATGAGGAGGGAATTTGACTGTATTATGACCTCTTCTAATACCGTTATTGCAGATAATCCGACTATGGAGCATAGGTTCAAATGTATTTTGGATAAGGATTTGAGAACAGATAAGAATGCAAAAATATATAAGCAGGGCGAAATCTATATTGCATCAAAAGAAAATACGCCTTTAAAAGACGGCAGGCTTGATTTGAAAGCTGTTTTGTCCGAATTGTACAAAAAAGGTATTTATTCAGTTTTTGTTGAGTGCGGAGGAATGTTAGCGGGCACATTGATTAAAGAAGGGTTAGTAGATGAAATCTATCAGTTTATTGCGCCTAAAATCCTTAATGATAACAGCGGTTTAAGTTGTTTTAACGGAGACAATGTCTCTAAGATTGCTGACTGTAAACGATTTGAGATACAGGAGTTCAAAAAAATCGGCACTGACATGCTTATAGTTTACCGTACTCGCGTTTAATTTCCTGAATATCCTGCCACATTAACCATTTAGGCCCGCCTTTTTCACGGGTATCGTTTCTTAAGAGGTATGAAGGGTGGAATATCGGCATTAACTTTGCCTTGTGTACAATATCGTCTCCATCAAACCATCTGCCCCTGATTTTTGTAATTCCGCCGACATTACCTAAAATTGACTGCACTGCTACATTGCCGCAAAGAAGTATTATTTTGGGCTGAATTATATCAATCTGCGCCTGCAAATATTCCCAGCATGCTTCTTTTTCATCAGGAAGCGGATTTCTGTTTTCCGGCGGTCTGCATTTAACCGTATTGCAGATATAAACATCTTTTTCACGGCTCAGACCTACTGACGCAAAAATCTTATCCAAAAGCTGGCCGGCTTTGCCGACAAAGGGTTTTCCCTGCATATCTTCATAATATCCGGGTGCTTCTCCTATGAGCATTAACTTTGGATTTGGAAGGCCATCATCAAAAACAATATTATGTCTTGTATCTCCAAGAGCACATTTGTGACAGTTTTTACATTTTAATTTTATTTTTTGTAACTCTTCATACATATCGCGTTATATAATAACATAAAAATTTGTTAGAAAAATATATTGCGCTCTAATTATTTCTTTTGTGCTATATTTATATGGGAGAGTATGAACTTAGCCGATTACAAAAACTCCCGTATTAGTTTTGAAATTTAAATGTTTTAAAGAAGGTACGAAAATGAATTGGATAATAACAGAAAATAATAAGAAGATTAATGCGCTTGATATTCCAACGATTTCCATAGACGAAATCAAAGCAGATGTAAAACAAATGAAAATGAGAATTATCGGATTTTTCGGTAAAAAAGAGTTCGAAAATATAAGATTATATGTTGTAATGGCTGACGATAAAATAGGAAAAATTTATATAACATCTGCAATTTTTACTCCTGATGTTAAATCTTATGAATCATTTACACAAGAATTTCCGGCTTTTCATATATTTGAAAGAGAATTCTATGAAGAGTTTGGAATAGAGCCTTTAAATCACCCGTGGCTGAAACCTGTACGCCAGAACCAAAATATTTACCCCTTCTTTGAGATGCAGGGAGAAGATATCCATCAGGTTGCAGTAGGCCCTATTCACGCCGGAGTAATTGAGCCCGGACATTTCAGATTTATGTGTATGGGAGAAAAAGTCTATGATTTGGAGATAATGCTCGGATATCAGCACAGGGGCGCTGAAGAGCTGTTTTTGAAGAGCAAACGCTATAATAACAGGCTTGCAGAATCTATCTGCGGTGATACGGTAATCGGATATAATATGGCATATTCTCAAGCAATGGAGGCTTTATCCGATACAAAAGTCTCACCAAAAGCACAGATTATAAGAAGAATTGCACTGGAGATGGAAAGAATTGCAATACATATCGGTGATATGGGCGCTATAGCCGGAGATATGGCATACTTAATGGGTGCTTCTATATTTGGTATTACAAGAACTCTGGTTATAAACACTATGCTTGAGATTTCCGGAAGCAGATTCGGCAGAGGTTTAATCAATGTCGGAGGTGTTAACTTTGATATTGATGAAAAAATGTCTGATAAAATTATCAGTATGCTTGACGGTGTAGCAAAAACAGTTGACAGAACAACAAAAGTTATGCTGAAAACTCCGTCCTGTATTTCACGTATGGAAAGAACCGGCTGTGTAAGTGTTGATAATGCCAAAGCTCTCGGCGCAGTTGGTATGGCGGCTCGCTCGTCCGGTGTTGATATTGACTCAAGATTTGATTTTAACGATGAGTGGTACACTTCTCTTGATGTAGTAAAACCGTTTAAAGCAACCGGAGATGTCCATTCACGCTTTATGCTAAGGTATAAGGAAATAAAACAGTCTATGCAGATTGTAAAAAAACTTCTTGCAAAACTAAAAGAGCATAAGGAAGATGCAATAAAGACAACTCCAAATACATCGCTTGCTCCAAACAGTTTTGTAGTTTCAATGACAGAAGGCTGGAGAGGTGAAATTGTACATATTGCATTAACCGGTGCTGAAGGTGAACTTTTAAGATACAAGATGAAAGATCCGTCTTTCAATAACTGGTATATGCTTGCAATGGCAGTAAGAAACAACGGAGTTTCAGATTTTCCGCTCTGCAACAAAAGTTTCAACCTGTCATATTGCGGAAACGACTTATAAGACAAGGTGAACAAAAACTCTTAGTCACTTAATCACCCAGTCACCTAGTCACTTAACCACAACAAAACATAGAGGTAACGAAAACATGCTAGATACAATAAAATTAAAATATTTTCAAGGAAATCAATTTATACCGGATATACCAAATGCACCTATGCGAAGTCAATTTAGAGGTTTTCCGATTTTGAAGCATTGTGAAGGGTGTAATATTGATGAGAGTATTTGCCCGACAGGAGCTTTAAAAACAAATCCGCTTTCTATCGATATGGGTAAATGTACACTTTGTGGAGAATGCAGATGCGAAGCAATACAGTTTAGCAATTACTATAAATTATCATCAACAGATAGAAAAAAACTTGTTGTGACAGAAAATATGACACCGGAAGAGTTTGAAAAAACTGCAATAGAGGCAAGAAAAGAAATTCACAGAGTATTTTCAAAATCTTTAAAATTGCGTCAGGTATCTGCAGCCGGCTGTAACGGCTGTGAGATGGAATTGAACGCCTGCTCAAACTGTAACTTTGATATGGGAAGATTCGGTATAGATTTTGTAGCTTCTCCAAGACACGCGGACGGGCTTGTTATAACGGGGCCGATATCAGAAAATATGGCTTATGCACTTGAGGATTGCTATAAGTCAACTCCGGATCCTAAAATTGTAATCTTAGCCGGAGCTTGCGCTATATCAGGCGGAGTATTCCAAAATTCAACAAAACTTAATCGTGAATTTTTGGATAAGTATCCGATAGATTTGTATATTCCGGGCTGTCCGGTTCACCCGCTTACATTTATTAACGGGGTTCTGGATTTTATTTCAAAAAAATGATATATTAATATACTATGTTATCGGTAATTATTCCTACAGTTCAAAAGAAGCTTGAAGTTCTAAAAACACTTACGGACTTACTAGATAAAGATTCTTCTGTTTCAGAAATCTTTATTATAAATAATAAGCCGTCTGTTCCTCTGGATTTGTCCGGAGATAAATTAAGAATTTATACTCCTGATGAGAATCTTTATGTAAATCCAAGCTGGAATCTCGGGATTTCGAAAATAAAAAATGAAAATTTTGTACTTTTGAATGATGATTTGCTTGTTTGTAAAGATTTTTGCAAAATGGTTGTAGAATCAGATGTTTTTAATGATGGAAAAACCGGATTAATAGGGGTTTTTCCCGGGGCAATTAAACAGTTTTTCAATGTAGATTTTATAGAAATTCCACTCTCCGAGTGTACGGAACCTAAATTTAAACCGCTTAACAGATATTTAGGAACCGGAGACTGGGGCGTTGCAATATTCGGTAAAAAACAAAATTATTATGTTATTCCTGATGATTTGAAAATAATTTTCGGCGACAATTACTTGATTTATCAAAATATGCAAAATAATAAACAGAACTACTCTGTCTCCAGTCTGCCTGTTAATCATATCCATTCTTCTTCCAGTGCAAGCAGAGAGTTTTCGCAGATAGTTGCCGGTGATATACATAATTCAAAGAAATATTTTAATAACGAAAAGAAACCTGTTGAAACTATTCCTTCAGAGTATGAAATTGAGTATAAGGGAAATGTTTGCATAATAAAATTTACCCAGAATAAGCTTTCTATATTTTTAAAGTACCGTGATGAAGAAAAAATATATGGAGATGATAGACTTGAGCAGCAATTATCTGCATTAATTCCTGATAATAAAGCATTAGTAACAAATATTATATCGACGATTAGAGCAGACCGAAATAAATCTTGTTAAGCTCCGCAACATTCATAGCTCCGGGTCTTTCTGCTTCAAGCGATGCTTGCTGTGATTCTTTTGCTGCTTCAAGAGGCTGAACTTTCAAATTCTGCTGTTGTTCTTCTTCTTGTTTAGCTTGAATCTTTTGAACTAATTCTATTTTTGCTTGTTCAAGTTTAGATTTATCAACAGATTTATTTCCGCTTGGGGCAATTCCAAGCTTCATAAGTTCTTGTAGTATTCTCAAATATTCCGGATCACTGTGCGGGCCAATTGCGCTTATTGCTGCTACCAAATTTGTACTCCTTTTTGTAAAATTTTGTAACGAGGTTATATATTTATTAATTCCACCATTTAGATGATTTATAACGCTCATACATAAAAATCTTTACAAAAATTAACAAATACGTTAGAATAGAATATATTACGTTAATATTTTGTTACAATTTAGCAATTAAATTTGTTTTGGGATTTTAAGTAAACTATAATGTTAAATGTAGCTCAAAATTTTAACCCAATAATAATTAGGAATTCGGATACTATGAAAAAACAAATAAGTTATTTGCTGGTGGCACTTAGTCTCTTGTCGGTTAACAAAGTTTTAGCAGATCCAATGGCGGGAACTGTTCTTCCGGCACAGGTTCAAGCGGAGATGGGCGGATATAACCCAGGTGCTTATAATACAACTGAAATGCAGAATATTAACCATTATCAGATTGATAAGAGCTATATTCAGTCTTTTGATGATGTGACAAAAGATGAACAGATTTATGATGCTTCTATAGAAGAAAATCAGGCACGTGAAGGTGTTTTATACAATCCGCACTTTCTTTTACAGAAGATAAATTTTGAAGGCAACACAAAAATTCCGTCTGAAGAGCTTGAAAAATTAGGCTTGGAAGTTTTGGGTGAAGATATTTTCTTTGATGAATTATTGGAAGTTTGCCAAAAAGTAACAAATTATTATCGTTCAAAGGGATATTTGACATCTTATGCAACAGTTCCGCCGCAGAGAATTGTAGACGGTGTTGCAACTATTAAGATTGTTGAAAGTAAAGTAGGTTCTCTTGATATAGAAGGTGAAAAATGGACAAGAGAATGGTACTTGAGACATATTATTATGGGAAAAGCAGGGCTTAGAGAAGGTGATGTATTCAATGCTAAAAACCTTCAACGAGCAATGAAAGAAATCAACCGCGAAGATTATGTTCAGGTTCAGACAGAAGTTGAAAGAGAAGCAGAAGGGGAAGAAAATACTGCAATTACCTTGAATGTAAGAGACAGATTTCCGGTTAACCTGAATTTCTCATATGACGATTACGGTCGTTCTTATACCGGTGCTCAAAGGGTTTCATTCCTTGTTGGTATGGATAACTTAACCGGGCTTGGAGATAAGATTTACGGTGGTACAATTATTTCATCAGGTGCTACAGGCTGGATGGCAGGATATTCACTTCCGGTATCTTCATACGGAACAAGATTGTCATTCGATTTTTCTGACTCTCACGTTAGATTAGGCGGTCCTTATAAATCATTGAACGTAAAAGGTAACGCTCAAAGTTACTTCTTTAAATTAACCCAGCCGTTAATTCAAACAGCAAAAACAGATTTGATATTTTATACAGGTTATGATTATGTAAATGCCAATACTTCTGCAAACATAACCGGAAATCCTTTAAGACTATCAACATATAACTTGAATGTATGGCGTTCCGGTTTATATGGTATGACGGATGATAACTATGGTCGTTGGATTGGCAACTTAGGTATTGATTTTGGTATGGGCGGCGATGGCCACGGTGCTATACAAGATACAACATTCTTTAAAGTTACCGCCGGTGCAACACGTGTACAGAGATTATTTGGAAGAAGTATGGGTATTGTAAGGGTCGGCGGTCAGTATTCACCAAACAAATTGTTTGCAGCAGAACAAATGCAGATGGGTGGTCCTTATACCTTAAGAGGTTATCAACCGGCTGAATTAATCGGTGACTATGGTGTAACAGGTACTGTTGAATATCGTTTCCCGATACCGTTCTTAGACAGATTATGGCCTAAAGTTGATGAAAGAATAAGGCTCGCTGTATTCTATGATTGGGGCTGGTTAGGTGAAAACGGTAATATTTATAATTATCCGCAGACATTCTTACATTCGGTAGGTTTTGGTACATATATTAACTTTACCGACTGGTTAACAGCTCAAATCGGTGTCGGCTTCCCTCTCGGACGATCATATGATGAGAATACAGCTAGATTCTACTTTAGTGTAAACTCTGATTTGGATAGGTTAATTCCGCTAAGACATCCGGAGAAACTATAAGAATTTAACACAATAAAAAAATAGCAGTATCAATAAGATATTGCTATTTTTTATTATCTTTATGTAAAGAATTCTTTACATTAGCTAATGAAATAAAACTTTTTTAGCAATTTTTAACAAGACTATGTTTTTATATAGATAGTCAGGTATAGAAGGTTTATTATTGTGACGCAAATTAATCCAAATATAAATAATAATGTTTATCCGGCACAAAACCGGGGGAAGGTACAAGGGCAGCAGCCTGTTCGTATACCTAACTATTATTATGTACCTGACAATTACGAGCATAAGAGTTTTAAAGAGACTGTTAAAGAAGTCGATATGATGGGTGTTGTTTCACCGTTTATTGAATACCCTTATTATGTATTGCCAGCCTGGATTGGTTTGAGTCTTGGTGCCGATGCTTTTTCCAGAGCTTGCGGCGGTAAGTACGAAGGGAGCCTGCCTGCTAAGGCTGCACGATTGGGGGATAGAATACAGAATTCTAAATTAATTCAGAGCAAGCCTGCACAGGCAGTAATCAAGGGTCTTGGCTCTGCAAAAAACGCCGGAAAGAAAGTTGTGCAAAACAGCGCTATACTAAGGGCTATGCGTGATACCCCGACCATGCCGGAGTGGTCTTTAGTTAAATCTCAAATGTTTAATCAAAAACAAGAAGTTGTGCAGGAGTTTATAAGAATTACGGAAGCATTGAAGCTTGCTGAAGATAAGGCTCCGCAATTAAAAGATATCGGGCTGACTTCTAAAGAAAAAGAAATGTTGAGAAAAACATTTAATGTAAACAGAATAAAGGAAATTCCGGAAACAAAAGCCGTAAATCAAGTATTGCTTTCAAGACTTGGAAGAACAGATGCCCAGATAAACAAAATTCAGGCTCTTGGAGAAGGTTCAACAGCCGCGGTAAAGAAAGAAATTCTTAAAGAACTTGGTATGACGCCGGGCAAATTAAAACTTATAAAAGAAGACATGTTTGGTAAATATATTGCTGACGTAGAAGAAGCCGTTGGTAGGGTTGGAAACAAAGTAAGAATGGGGGCCGGGCATTTTAAATGGCTTGGACCTCTTACCAAACCATTTGAAAGAACTATAGGGTGTGACCGGATTTATAACAACCTTCATAGTATGTCCTCCGGTTCTAAAACTTCTGCCGGTAAAGTATTGACGGGCGGGGCCAAAACTGCAACCGGAAGATTTACTTCTAAGATGATGCAGATGATTTACCGCGGATTTACATTTGGAGGCGGAAAAGCCGGACTTTTACTCTTTATCGCACCATTACTTGTCGAATCTGCAATGAATACAAAAAAAGCTGACAAAGACCAAAAAGTCGGAACATTTATGGGCAGCTTGATTGAATCCATGTCATGGGTATTTACATTCCCTGTGGGCTTGAAAATGATGCATGCATTTGGCGGAGTTAAGTATGCGGGTATGGATCAAAAACAGGTAGATGCATTTAGAAAAGCACGTGAAGCTTTCAACGAAAAAGCAAAGGCGGGCGGATTTGCAGATAAGAGTGCATACAAAGCTGCTAAGAAAAAAGTTAAAGATATGCTCAAAGTTGACGGGCAAAACATATTTACCAAAGGTATAAGAAAACTCGGCTCATTTATGACAATGGATTTGGAAATGTTTAAAGGTTACAAAAACAGTAATGTTGTTACAAGTACTTTAAGAAAATTACCTAACGGGTTCAGAAATGTCTTTGGGATTCCGCTTAGAGTCGCACTTTGGGCCGGCTTAACAACAGGTGTATTAGATGGAATGATACACAAATGTTCTAATATGATTTTTGGAAAAGCCTTTGATTCTATGAAATATGAAGAACATGAAGCAGAAGTCAAGAAACAAAAACAATTCTTGAGAGAAGATTTGAATAAACGTCTTTATGAAGCACAAAGAATCAAACAATACGGTTCTGCTGCACCGGCTCAAACTGTACAAAATCCACAGGGCCAAATGCTTGCTGCAAGAGGAAAAGGGGTAAATAGTGATGCTATTCCTGAAATTACGCAACCAAAAGAAGAAAATAAGGTTGACAACTATACCTATATTCCTTCATCAGCTAATACTATCCCAAGGCCCTTAAAAGATAATTCCGTTGACACTTATAGTTATATACCGTCATCTGAAAATATTGTAGCAAAAAATCAGGAATCGGAAGACAAAAAATCCCGCTATATTCCTTCTCAAGCGGCTGCCAATATCCAGAATGCTTTTGATAATTCCGGATTACAAGCTGCACTAGATAGAGCCCAAAGGGCTGAGGATAATGCTCTAAAGGTTCTTGCAGGAAATTTTGAAGGAATGGTATAACTGTTTGAAATTATTTTTTCATCTCAAATTTTCATCTCCAAAACTACTATATTTAATGGATTTCAAAGGTGTAAAAATATAGTTTAATATATAACAGGATAGTTATAATTGGAGATATAATATGGATATATTTGCAGTCATAGGCCTGTTCTTCGGTATAACAATGATTTTAATCGGTCAGGCTATGGAAGGCGGTAATATAGCTCAGCTTTTGCAGATAACTGCTGCATTCATTGTATTAGGCGGTACAACCGGTGCTGTAATTTTGAGTTTTCCACCTAAGACGCTCTTGTCTGCAATAAAAATGTTGAAAAATGTTTTTATGCCGCCTAAGTCAGATTTTAACGCTTTGATAACAGAAATAGGCGGATTTGCTACGAAAGCTAGAAAAGAAGGGATAATTTCTTTAGAAAAAGAAGCATACAATGCTTCAGATTCGCTTCTTACACTGGGTCTCGGCGCTGTAGCAGACGGGACAGATCCTACACTTGTAAGAGAAATGCTTGAGAACCAGATAGAACAGCAGGAAAATTATGTAAACAATGCTGCAAAAGTTTTTGAATCATTCGGCGGATATTCTCCAACCTTAGGTATTATTGGTGCAGTTATGGGGCTTATTCAGGTTATGCAGAACTTATCTGACCCGTCTAAACTTGGCGCTGGTATCGCAGTTGCATTCGTTGCGACTATCTATGGTCTGTTTGCTGCAAACCTGGTTATGATTCCTATTAGTACTAGAATTAAGTTTATTTTTCAAGACGTATTTTTGTATAAAAATATGATACTGGAAGGTGTGCTCTCTATTCAGGCCGGCGAAAGTCCGGTATTGATAGAAAGAAAGCTGCGTTCATTTATACTTGAAGAAGAAGGAAATAAGGGCGAACAAGCTAATGGCTAGAAAACCAAAACATCCTGAACATGAAAACTTAGAGAGGTGGCTCGTTTCATACTCAGACTTCATTACTCTTTTGTTTGCAACGTTTGTAGTTCTGTATGCCCTTGCGCAAGTTGATGCAACAGACTTTGCAAAACTGGAAGAGTCTTTGAAAAATGCTTTCAGCCAGGGAGCTCTATTTGAAGGGCAGCAGTCTGTTATGGACGGCAGCGACTCTTTGTTTGACCAGCAGCAGGCTAATTCTTTTATTCCGAGCCTTATGTTGGAATACATCAGCCCTAAGTATGAAGAAGAATCTTTTAAAGAGATTGAAGAAGCAATAATGGAATTGAAAGAAGCCGGAGAGCTTGAGGGAATTTCGTCAAAGATTACGGACAAAGGACTTTTGTTGACTTTTGATGATAAATATCTTTTTGCGCCGGCATCTGCCTATCTTGATTCAAGTGCAAGAAAACTGCTTGATAAAGTTGGAGTTCTGATTTGCAAGAAATTTGTACTGCATTATATGCGAGTAGAAGGGCATACAGACAGTGACCCGATTAGGACAGAAAAATTTCCGTCTAACTGGGAATTATCTTCGGCAAGAGCTTCTTCTGTTGTAAGATATATGATAGACAGATTCAAATTCTCGCCTTCATTATTTTCGGCTATTGGCTATGCTGATACTAGACCTCTGGAAACTTCAATTTCTCCAAAGGATCCGGCAAACAGAAGAGTCGAAATTTTGATTATGAAAAATAAATATAGGCGCGAATTTGAGACAAGAAATGATAATACACTAAGGCTTACAAAAACCCAGCAGGAAGCTATACAAAAACAGAGAATGCAGGTGATAGCAGCTGTCGAAGGCGATTCAATCTCTCCTGCTGCAAGAAAATTACTTGAAGATAACAGAAAGAGAATGATTGAAAAACAAAAAAGCGAAAAACTTTCGCCCTCTAATATGGAATTATACGTAAATCTTGAACATGAACCTTCAATGCAGAATGACGAGAATATTATGCCGGCAATCGAAAGACGCGTTATAAAACTGAATACAAATATTCCGGAAGATGAGGATTTTGGGCTATGATAACTCATGCAGTCGGATTATCACTCGCTCCTGTGTCTTCAATTGAAAGCGGTATCGTTGTAAGAGAAATTTCTTCCGGAGAGTTAATATATGTAGATAAACTTTTTTCCATGAATGATGTGCAATTATTTTTTGATAACTATCCTTCACTGAAAAATTCAGTAATATGTGTATCTCTTCCGTGGGATAATACAATGCTGGAAGGAAAATGGAGAGTTTTATCCAAACCCTATCAGCTTATACATCAATCTGAGCATCCTTTTGTTAATAAAGATAATTGGACGCAAAGATTTTCAACACGCGGATGTGAATTATTTGGAAAATTAAAAGATGCTGGAGCTGATATTTCAAGATTTGAAGTGTACTTAGCGCGTCAAAAATTTAATTTGTATTCCAATTATAAAGAGCGTTCTTCCGCGGACTGCAAATTTCTACAATCAGCCTTGAAGTTCGAATATGGAATTGATAACCTTCCTGCAAATATGATGCCGGTAGCTCAATTAGAGGCAATAGTGGGCACTCTTCTCGCTGAACAAAAATTAAAAAGTAATACGGAAAAAATCTTTGAATTTAAGGGGCTGGATGTAATTAACCTGCGTACGGATTTTTTATAGTGTATTTTTAAGGGGAAAATAGTTTGAGGCTATAATCTACTTTAATAATACTTTTATATACGAATTAGTCCCAACACAATCTTTTTGTAAAAATACCTTAGGTGTAATTTGTTCGGCTACGACTTTAGTCTTTAAGCTATTTTGTTACAATCCTATAACTTGCTGATTAACGAATTTCATTAGGTTGGAATCTTGTAAAATTGTTCAAATAATTTCCTATTGGAAGCATATTATTTGTTCTATCATACATTTCACTGGGGCCAAGTCCTGCTCTTTCCTGTGCTTCAATCTTTGCATTATATTCACTGTTTTTTGCGTATTGTTTAACTTTTACCTCTTGATAGCAGCTAAGCTTGGCATCATTATCTTCCATAGCCCGGCATTCTTCTATTGAACTCTCAAAATCAGTTCTTCTTTGATACCAGTATGCAACTGTTTCATTTAATTTCCCTAATCCCTTAGGTTCCTCAACATCAACATATGCCGGGGGGGCAAAATCTTTCCATTCCGGTTCGGTTAAACCTTCTAAAGATACAACATCATTTGCTATTACTCCGAGCGGCAATAATAATGCCAATAAGATAAATACTCTTTTCATAAATTTTAACCCCTTTATATCGATTATACCATCTAAACATACCAAGAACAAGTAAATGCTATAAAATGTTACAATAAGCAGAATCCCCGGAATTATAATCCCGGGGATTCTGCTTATTTTTACACCAGATGCACTATGATTCAAGAAAAGCGGAACTAGCTGCAAAATTTAAACTTATGCATTTACTGCTTTTAAAAGTCTATCCCATACTTCGTCAATAGAACCATTAGCATCTATTTTATATAAAACACCTTTGTCCTCATAAAATTTAACCAGTGGTGCTGTTTCTCTAAAATATGTATCAAAACGGGCCTTGGCAGTTTCTTCGTTATCATCGGCCCTGGTTTTTAGTTCTGTCCCGCATTTATCACAGATATTTTCTATTTTTGACGGTTTGAACTTTTTATTATAAATTTCTCCGCACTTAGGACAAGATTGGCGTGCAACAATTCGATCAATAAGGATTTGTGTGTCAATATCAAAATATATTGCTTTGAAAATAGCTTCATTGCCGTTATCTACTGTTGCATTGATTCTCTCAAGCATTTCGGCCTGTTCTAAACTACGTGGATATCCGTCCAGAACATATCCGTTTTTGCAGTCCTCACCGGCAAGTTTTTTTTCAATAATTTTCCCGACTAAATCTGCCGGAACAAGCTGGCCTTTATCAATAAAGCCTTTTGCAATTTTACCTTCTTCGGTGCCGTTAGCAATTTCTGCTCTCAAAAGTGAGCCGGTGTCAACATGTGGAAAACCCAGGTATTCCGATAATCTGTTTGTTTGTGTTCCTTTGCCGCACGCCGGAGGGCCAAGGAAAATAAGTTCTTTTCTAATCATATAAATTCTCCTTCTTCTTTTCAGTATAATTATAAAACTATTTTTTAAAAAAGTATAGCGGATGTTTTTATAAAAGTTATAGAAATATTGCTGCAGCATAAGACTTAAACTGCGACTATTTAGATTTTATTTATATATTTTCAAATAGCTGATATAATTATTTTGGTACTTTCATAATAGAATACAGGCAGAAAATTTTAACAAACATTTTAACTATCAAGAAAGGAGGTTAAAATGATAGTTAAAATTAGCGAAAAAGAACTAGTAATGATTATTATACTAGTTCTTATAACCCTGGCTCATTAAGTTGAGCACGGGCTTGGGTGTATCAGCCACCCTTGCCTGTATTCTTATTTTAACGTATTTTTTTTATGATTTCAATAGTATAATAAATGACAGATGAGGAAAATATTATGCCGAGACTGCCGGATTATTTAAAACGTCCGATTATTGATACGGAAAAAACTAAAACTGTTAGAAAAATATTGAAGAGCAAATGCCTGAATACTGTTTGTGATGGTGCAAGATGCCCGAATAAGAGCGAGTGTTATTCTAGAAACACGGCGACTTTTCTAATTATGGGAAATGTATGTACAAGAAACTGCCGTTACTGTAATATTTCTCCGGCCCGCCCCGAACCTTTGGATAAAGAGGAGCCGGGGCATATTGCAGAAGCGGTTAAGGAGCTGGGACTTAAATATGCGGTAATAACATCTGTTACACGCGATGACCTGCCTGACGGAGGGGCGGAGCATTTTAGCAGGTGTGTTGAAGAGATTAGAAAAATATCGGAGGCTAAGATTGAAATTTTGACCCCTGATTTTAAGGGAAAAAGAGAGGCGTTGGATATTATTATTCAAGCAAAACCTGATGTTTTTAACCACAATATAGAAACAGTTAAATCAATATTTAAAACCGCGCGTCCGCAGGGAGATTACGACAGGTCGATTGAGGTTTTAAGGTATGTCAGAGAAAACTCCTCTATTATTACCAAATCTGGCTTGATGATAGGGTTGGGAGAAACTGTGGAAGAAATTGAGGAGACGCTTTTAGATTTAAGGCAGGCAGGAGTAGATATTATAACTATCGGACAGTATATCCGGCCTTCTAAGGAGCACCTTGAAGTTGCCAAATATTATACGTTAGAAGAGTATGAAGATTTAAAAGAGCTTGCACGAAAAATAGGATTTAAAAATTATCAGATAGCGCCTCTTGTCAGAAGTTCTTATCAGGCAAAATTATCATATGAAGAGAGCTTGAAATAATTTCATAAAACATATAGAATAATATTGAGGAAGAGAGGTTTATGCCTAAAGTAGAGGATTTAATACAGCTTGGGTTTTCTTTGCAGAAAGCCGGAAAATATGAAGACGCAGAGCATGCCTATCAGGAGGCTTTGAGTCAGGATAACGATAATGCAGAGATTTATAACCTTATGGGGGTTTTAAAACTTCAGCAGAATGATGTAATTTCTGCTGTGCATATGGCGGAACTTGCTGTTGAAAAAAATCCTAACGCTTATTTTTATGAAACCCTTTTCCAGACATACATCAGAGCCGGTATTTACAAGCAGATAGTTGCAAGAGAACATGAGGTTATGGAGAAGTTTCCTGATGATTTTTCTCTGCTCTTTAACCTTGCACTTGCACATAAGAATTTGCGTCATATTCCTGAGGCAATTAAATATTATGATAGAGCATTGAGGATTAATCCCGCTTCTTATGATGCGTGGTTTAATCTTTCGCATTTATACAGCGTAGAGGGTGAGACTAAAAACGCTGTATCTGCTTTAAAAATATGTCAAAAAATCAGGCCTCACGATAATGATACGGATTATTTTCTATCTCTTGCGCTTATGCGGGTTAAAGATTATAAGCATGGCCTCAAGCTCTTTGAAAACAGGCTGTGCAGAGAAACTGCTTTTGCATTACTGAATAAATCTTATCCTAATAAAGCAAGAAAAGATAATCTCTGGGACGGGAAGAATATTAAGAATAAAACGCTTCTTGTATATTATGAAGCAGGATTTGGCGATGTTATAATGTTTTCCCGCTACCTTCCGCTTGTGAAACAAAAATGCAGAAAACTGATATTTTATTGCCAAAAACCACTCTCACCGCTGTTTAAAATAAACAAGCAGCTTGGAATTGATGAAATTGTTGATAAATATATTCCGGAAGACCAGATAGATTTTGATTACCACATTCCGTTATTAAGCCTTCCTTACGTATTAAAACTAAGCGGCGAAAAGGTGTTTGCGCATTCTGACGGTTATTTGCATGCTGATAAAACAATGGTTGAGGAATACAGAAAAAAATATTTTGACAATAATAAGCTGAAAATAGGTATAAAATGGCAGGGAAATACTTATTACGATCAAGATAGAGTAATTCCTTCGACTGCTTTTATTCCTTTAATGGAAGTTGAAAACACACAATTTTATTCTCTCCAGACATTTGAAGGTGCAGAGGATATAAAAGATTTAAACAACATTGTTGATATAGGCAAAGACTTGCTTGATTTTTCCCAAACCGCTGCTGCATTGAGCAATCTGGATTTGGTAATCTGCAATGATACTTCACTTGCGCATCTTGCAGGCGCGATGGGAATTCCGTGCTGGATAGTTCTTCCTTACGAAGTTAACTGGAGATGGCACACAGATTTGAGTGTGTGCGATTGGTACGACAGCGTACGCCTTTTCAGGCAGCACAAACTTAACGACTGGAACGGAGTGTTTGAAGATGTTAAAGCCGAAATGCTTAGACGCATTGAAATGTGCAATAGCAGATAAATTTACATTTTCTAACTCTCTCTTGTCCGCTTTTGCGGCCTTTGCAGTATGCCTTATTATATATAAAATTCTCCTGCCATGGTGTGGTTACTCTAATTTAAATGATTTCTATGCAGGAACAAGTATTTTTGAAAACCATAATAAATTCTTGGATTTGTGGATTTTTCCTGTGTATATTGTATTGTTTTATATTATTTATTTTTTCAACAAAGTTAAGCTTCCAAGGTTAAATATTGATATAAATAAAGACGATAAGCTGTTTGTCTTTTTATCGATAATTATCTGCGGTATTTCTTTACTAGTTTTTTTCCCGCAAATTGTATATCTTGATGTTCATCATTATGGAGAAAAATTTGCGGCCTACTGGGCGCATCAGGGTTATGGAATGAAATATTATAAGGATATAATGCTTGTACACGGTTATATGGATATTCTTCCTTCCTGGCTAGCAGCGCATTTTGGCAGTACTCTTACCATTGAAAAGGAACGTCTATGCGCATATTGGATTAATTGGGGTTTTTGCTTTATTAATATTATTTTATCTTTATTAATTTTTAAGCGGCGGGTTTTATCGATATGTTTATTAAACCTAATGTGTTTAATACAAACATTTATCTCTGGAATATCCGGCATGTTTAGTACTGTGCATTGTATTACTTTTGTTCTGATATATGTATTGCTTCTCAAATATTATGATAAGCTAAGGCCTGAATTTTGGTTTATATTATGCGGTTTATCAATGTTTTGTATGGTTATGTACCATACTACATTAGGAACTGCATGTTCGCTTGCAATGCTTCCGCTTGTGATAAAAAAGTTTAGAGAACATAAACTTATAGGAACTATTGCTGTTATTGGTTTTATCTGTGCAGCATATTATTTTGCTTCTGATGAAATAATCTCTTATCTTGAAAAATCAAGATATTACATCTCTTCCAATCTCTATGCTTTTGGTAATAATTTCCCTTCACATCTGAATTTTGTTAAATTAATTGTGTCTTTGATGATATTTTTTGCTGTTCCTTATATGATTAATTTGTTTTTGGTTTCATCAAATAAAAAAATACGTTTTTTAGCAATATATTCCATAATATTAGCTTGTCTGGTTCTAAACTATGCACTGGGAAGGATTGATGCTTCTAATTTTGTTCCAAGAGCTTCCAGTATTTCAATTGCTTTTTTGGTTGTAATTGTGCCTTATATCTTGTATTTACGGAAATCTAAATTCTATATTATTTTCAACTTTTTATTAATATTATTTTTCTTCTCGCTGTTTATTAATATTTCGTATAAAAACTACCAGCTTCGGCAAGAGATAAAAGCTTCGGGTGGAAATAAGCCTGTACAGGAGTTTGATTATACATCAGTTCAAAAATTATGCGGCGTAAATGAAAGTTTTTTAGATTTAAATAACCACGGTATGAACTATTATTATGTACAACGAAAACCTGCGATTGCTTATACATCATTCTATAATATTGTTAATACAGCTCAAACCCGCGCGGAATTACAAAATATTATTAAATGTCCTCCGGGCTGTGTATATATTTCGAACAATCCAGCCTACTTTGATAATGTAACATTGTCGTTAAGAATTAGCGACATATATCGCTGGATATTTTTATCTGGGATGTACCAGCCTCAAAAATGTAAAAGCGGTATTATTCTTGTAAAAAATAATAATAATACTTCTTCTCTAGAGTATCTTGATGAACTTGATAATATTATCGGGCTTAAGGATGCAGGATTTTTACCGGATGTTTGGGGGGCCTCAATCAGCTCACTAAAAATGATGCAGGTAAAAACAAAACTTCAGACAGCAGAAAATGAGATAAAAGTTTCTGATACAATTACGCCAAGAGATGCAGATTTACTATATATAAAATATGAATCCGAAAAGCCGCTGAATATTGAACTTAGAATTAATAATCTGCCAAATGTTTTAAAATTTAAATCGCGGGAAAATGAGCTCTTAATTCCCATAGATGGTTACCCCTCTTGGCTTTTAGTTAATCGGTTTGATAGATTTTTGTTAAAGGCAGATAAAAAGTTCAAAATTTTAGAAGCATGTTTGTATAAACGAACTTGATTTGTATTTCAAGTTATTTTCTGGATACTGTTTTTAAAATATACCGTACACAGTCTTTTGAATTATGACTCTGACGGGCCATTTTGTAACAATTTTCTACCACTTTATGATACGCTTCTTTATCTTCAAGGTAACTTTCTATTTTAAAAATTAAATCGGAAAAATCTTCATAAAAAGGCATTTCTCCATCAAATAGTGCTAGCTCTTCTCTATAATCACTAATCATCAATCTTTTGCAGGCAACAGTTTGAAATGTTCGATAGTTAAGCGATGATATTCCTTGAGAATTCATATTAAAAACGATTTTTGATTTGTTTATTGTATCTGCCATGTCTTTTTCATTGTCAATAAAACCTCTGTAACACAAATCAATAATTTCCGGGTATTTGGCTCTGTTTTTGGCATCTCTATAATGCTTGTCGATTGCGAACCAGGCAACATTCAAATGAGGCAGCTTTGTTACAAGTTCTTCGAAAAAGCTAAGTCTGTAATCAGTATCAAGCCTTCCTGCAAACATTAAATCGAATTCCGGTTCTATGCCTAAATCTTTGTAAACTTCAAAATTTACGAAATGCGGCAGGTAAAAAATATTCTTGAAATTTTCATATTCAGTTAATACTTTGTCCCAATAAAAAGTATAATTATCGCTTTCTTCCAAATACGGAAGATATTTTTCCCACTCTTCACCGGAAGCTTTACTTCTTATGTCATCTGAAAAATAGTTGATGGATGGGAATTTTAAATTATTATCAATCTTAATTTTAAGCCCCGAAAAATCATAACCTGCTATGAAGTCATAATCATCTTTTAAAAGTTTTGCCAAATCTTTATCAAACAACTCATCAAAGACAATAACTTCACATCCGTTCTGACGGAATCCGTCTATTATGCTGCTGGTTGTGAGTCTGCCACCTATACTTACTGGTAATATTGCTAGAATTTTCTCCATACTCAAAACATTTTAGCATTTTTGAAAAAGCTTTACAAGGTAGTAATGTTTGATTATACTAAATATATAGGCATATATTTTGTCATGTAGGAAGTAAGTAAAGTGTTATGAAAAATCTTTTTACTTACAATCTCTACAGAAAAAGTAAGCGCTTGTAGCTCAGTAGGATAGAGCGGAGGTTTCCTAAACCTTGTCTGCCGTGGGTTCGACTCCCTCCAGGCGCACCAAAAAAAGAGCCATTTATAAATGGTTCTTTTTTTGGTAGACCTTGCAAGGCGATTGGAGAACACACACAAAGCGAAGCTTTGTCAGTGGGTTCGGCGCGAGTGAGCTGAGGCTGGAGCATTTTGTAAGATGTTGCAAACATCGCAGCAAAATGCGGAATTGCCGTTACACGCGAACGAGCAAGACACTCCCTCCAGGTGCATTTTTATTTTTTTAACTCTATATATTCATTTTCTTTAGAAATTAACCATGTAATTGTTTAGTGTTTGCAAGAATCGCTTTTAAACTCAACGTTCTCTTTTAATATTATCAATATTTCTGACTTTATCAAAAGCAACATAATAACTTAAAAAAATTTAATACCGCCGTTTAGAATTTATTAACAATAGTTGTCGTGGTTTTTGTTTGAAGAATGAATTAACCTATCCAATTTTTCGCTATGTTCGGCTCTGTCTGCCAAAAATGTCGAAATAAAAGGAATAACTATATAATATATCCCTCCAACAAGCAGTATTGGTTTTGCAATTTTTATACCTTCTATTTGTTTTTCTACATTAGGCATTCCTTTATTAGCGATACGAAATTTTTGGATAAATCTTTCTGTAGGCTTGTCAAGAAGCTTATCTGCAACGTATCCGCTTGCAACACTCATACCGGTAGAAATACCTGCATTATAATTAACAGCCTTTTTTCTTCTTTCTTCTATTTTGTTTGAACGATTAATCTCGTGGATAAATACTGCAGTGTTTAGAATATCCGTTGCGGCAATAATATGCATAGCAAAATTTGAATTCTTAAACTTTTCTGAAAACTTTTGCATTGCAGGACTATCAATGACCTTTCCAATTTTTTCCGCTAGTCTGTCAGTATTTTTACCCTTAAACGTCAGCCCCTTTTCCTCTTTTTTCTGTTCAGGTTTGTGAAAAATTTTATGCATAATAAACGGCATTCCGGCACAGGTAAGAATTGCTTTAGGCGCGGCAACAACAATCCCAAGGCCTAATTTAAACATCTGAGTTGCAAGAATATAGCTTTTAGATTGTTTTAGAGTTTCTGCGCCCAGCTGCATTTTCTTGATGGTCTGAGGTTTGAGATATTTATCCGGATTTTTATCAATTTTTTTTATTGCTTTTGATACAGGGTTTGAAAGACCAAGCATTAATATATATCCTGCAAGGCTGGAGGAAAGTGATTTTGCACAGGCGACCTTTTTATTCTCTTTATCTGTATGCGGCGCAAGCCATATTGCAGCAGGGCGTGCAAAGGCGGAAAGGCCTAATGTTGTAGTCGCAGCAAATAATGCCCCGTTTTCCTCTGCAAACTCCAGACCTCTTTTTAGAGCTTTATTAGTATAAATACTTGTGAATGAGATAGCCCTATTTGAATTTACTTTCATCGATTTTTATTAGATAACATAAATATGATAAAATTCAAACAAAAAAAATGTGTTGAACTTTTTACTCTGGTTTTAATTTATTCAATTCTAATAATAAATGCAATCATTCTAAAAGATAGTCTCACGGCCTTAATATCAGCTTTTTGCGGCATCACCTATACAATTATGGCAGGGAAGGGGAATCCGTTTTGCTATTTCATAGGCATTCTCGGCTCTGGATTTTATGCTTATCTGAGTTTTAAAAATGCCTTATGGGGAAATCTTTTGCTTTACCTGGGGTATTATATACCTATGCAGATTCTTGGTTTTTTTAGATGGAGTAAACATTTAAAAAAAGATAAAAATGAAATAATCAAAAGTTCACTCGGCAGAAAAGAATTAATTGTTATTGTAATTTTGAATATAATACTTATAATCTTTACGGCGTTTTGTCTTATGCTGCTTGACGGCAGGAGCCCTATAATCGACAGTATAACAACAATCCTTTCCGTGACAGGAATGTATTTGACGGTAAGACGTTCTATTGAGCAATGGGCAGTATGGATGATTGTAAATGCTTTTTCTTTTTTGATGTGGTTCAGAATTGTACTTCAAGGCGGACGCACGTATTCTACAATGATTATGTGGGCGGTATATTTTTTT
>CALUQF010000017.1 GCA_944322835.1 Candidatus Gastranaerophilales bacterium
TCTACATAGTTGAGGGTGATTCAGCAGGCGGTTCTGCTAAACAGGGCAGAAACAGAATGTTTCAGGCAATTTTGCCTTTAAGAGGTAAGATTTTGAACGTTGAAAAAGCAAGATTGGATAAGATTTATGCTAATAACGAAATCCAGTCTATGGTTCAGGCGTTCGGGATTACGATTAGCAAGAACGAGGACGAGTTTAATTTAGACAAATTGCGTTATCACAAAATCATTATCATGACCGATGCTGATGTTGACGGTGCGCATATTAGAACCCTTCTTTTAACGTTCTTCTTCAGATACGCAAAACCGCTCATCGAAAACGGTTATGTCTACATTGCCCAGCCGCCTTTATTCAAGGTTACAACGGGTAAAACTTCCGAATATTTATATGATGAGCATGCTCTCGATAAGATGTTAAAAGAGCGCGGAATTAAGTCTTTGAGCCTTTCTGATAAGACAAAAACAAAGGTTAAGACAGGAGATGAATTGTTAACTCTGCTTTCTAACATGTCAGCGTTTTATAAATCTTATAACAACCCGATTTTGAATATTATTCCGTCAGTTGTTCTGAGAGGTCTTATCCGCTCGGAGGTTAAACCGGAAGATTTTGAAGATCAGGCTAAGATGACGGAAGTTGTTGCTTATCTTGACCATTACCTTAAAGACCATGCTGAGAATTATAATATTGCAGAGGCTAAGAATTATTCAGTATCTCTCAAATACAATCCGGAAAACGCTAAATATGCAATCCAGCTGGATATGTTTGAAAACGAGCATGAACTTATTACTGCAAATGTTATTAAGAGCAACGAGTTTAAGAGACTTAAGAATTCTTATCCGCTGATTAGAGATTTCTTAATTGAAGAAGAAAAAATGCTGATTTTAGAAACCGAAAACGGCGAAGTCGAGATTACGTCATTTGAGCAGCTCCAGAAGCTTGTTGACGATAGAGGACAAAAAGGCTTAACAATTCAGCGTTTCAAAGGTCTGGGTGAGATGATGCCGCAGCAGCTCTGGGAAACAACAATGGATCCGGAAACAAGAACTTTATTGAAGGTTAATATTGAAGATGCAATGATGTGCGATCAGCTCTTTGATGTTTTGATGGGTGATAAGGTCGAGCCGAGAAGGGATTTTATTGAGGCGAATGCGGTTTACGCAACTAATATTGATACATAATATGAGGGCGCACTTTTAAGTGCGCCCTTTATTTAACTAATGAAAGGTCAAAAATGAGAGTAATTATTATAGGCGGGGGCGCTTGCGGAGCAAGCGCGGCTGCAAGAATCAGAAGGCTTGACGAGAGAGCGGAAATCATTATCTTAGAAAAAACTAACGAGATTTCTATAGCTAATTGCGGACTTCCGTATTATACCTCTGGTGTAATCAGCGACAGAGACCAGATGCTTGTATCTTCGCCGCAAAAATTCAAAAGCTGGTTTAATATTGATGTGCGTTTGAATAGCGAAGTCGTATCAATTGATAAAGAGGCTAAGAGCGTAACTTTAAAGAGCGGCGAAAAACTTTCGTATGACAAGCTTGTTCTTGCACAGGGCGCTAATCCGATTGTACCTGATTTTGCCGGTATGCCTGAAGAAAAAGTTTTTACTGTTAGAACTCTTTTTGATGCGGATAGAATTAAGGATTACATAAAAAACAATAATGTGAAAAAAGCTGCCGTAATAGGCGGAGGTTTTATCGGAATTGAGATGGCTGAAAGCTTTGCCGAGATGGGGCTTGATACGACTTTAATCGAGGCGCAGAGTCAAATCCTTGCACCGGTTGATTATGAGGCTGCGGCTTTTGTGCAGAATGAGATGAGAGACAAAGGTGTAGAGCTTATTTTATCCGATGCGGTTAAGGAGTTTAGCGGGAATAAGATTATTCTAAATTCTTCAAGAGAAGTTGAGTTTGATATTGTTATAATGGCAATCGGGGTAAGGCCGGAGCTTTCGCTTGCAAAATCCATCGGGCTTGAAATTGAGCGCGGAATCGTTGTTAATGAATATATGGAAACCTCCCAGCCGGATATTTATGCAGGCGGTGACGGGGTTATGGTTAAGGACTTTGTAACGGGCGGGAATACGCTTATTCCTCTTGCAGGGCCGGCCAACAGACAGGGAAGAATTATTGCGGATAATATTGTCTCAAGGAACGGAGTAAAAAATACTTACAAAAATTCGCAGGGTTCTTCTGTTTTAAAAATATTTGACCTTACTGCGGCTGCTGTCGGAAACAACGAAAAACAGCTTAAAGCAAAAGGGATTAATTATTGGAAAACAATTATTTTCGGGCGCGACCATGCGGGATATTATCCTGAATCTATTCAGATTATGTTCAAACTCCTCTATACTCCGGAAGGGAAAATCCTCGGCGCGCAGGCTGTAGGGCAGGAAGGGGTTGAAAAAAGAATTGATGTTATATCATCTGTTATGAGAAACGGGGGCGGGATTCAAGAACTTTTGGACAGCGAATTATGCTATGCTCCGCCTTATTCTTCTGCTAAAGATCCGGTTAATATTCTTGGAATGTGCTCGGATAATATTTTAAAAGGACTGCTTAAACCTGCATTTTTTGAAGATATTCAAGACGGTTATCTGATTGATGTTCGGCCTAAAGAGGTTTTTGAAATCAATACTATTAAGGGAGCTGTTAATATTCCGATAAGCGAAATAAGGGGAAGGCTTGATGAAATCCCTAAAGATAAGAAGGTTATTTTGTTCTGTAATACAGGGCATACAAGCTATATTGCAGCAAGAATTCTTGAACAGTATGAGTTCAATAATGTTTATTCGCTAATGGGCGGAATTGCTTTGTATAAAGAAATTGTAAAAGATAGAGAAGGCAAAGTCGAGAAAAGAGTAAAAGTATAGAGATTCTTCGGGCGCTCCCGCTCCCTCCACAACTGCCCAACAAAAAATTCCCCTAAACTTCTAAACTTATAAACTTCTCAACCAATTTAATTCTGACATTACAAAAAGTTATTGTCGGGCAATGCCCGACCTACATATCTACTCCTTAAGTCCTTCTGCAATAGGCAGTAAAATAGAATAGATTTCTTTACTCATACAATCTATTCCTTTCATAATTAGATTCAATTGGTTTTTTGATTCTTTATCCAATTTTTTCCAAAAAGTTTTATTCTGTTTTATACAGCATAATGAATGATAAAATAACTGAAGCTCAACGAGACAAAGAATCAAATTTTGAAGTGTTTTTACTAATCTTTCATACACTGCTTTATTTAAATCTTGTCCGGCAAAATATTTTTTAAAATACTTATCGAATAGCATTTTTATCATATCTAAATACTCTGTTTTTGTTGACATATGTCCTCCTATCTTAATATAAGCAGATATAATCATATTATATGCAGTTGTTAAGAATAAGTCAATATCATATTATAATGTTATGGTTAATGATTATAGTATGATAAATGATAAAATTTGTAAAAAAGTTAAATTAGAAAGAACTAAGAAAGATTTATCTCAAGAAGAATTGGCTTTTTTAGCCGGAGTAAATAAAAATACTATCTGGAAAATTGAAACGGGACAGGTCTCACCAACGATACAAACACTTGAAAAAATAGCCCGGGCTTTGGGCATGGATTTTGCAACGCTAACAGATGTATCAAAAGTAGATTTATAAAAGCTAGTTGATCACAATAAGTCAATTGTTTACGATGATATAAAGAAAGATAGTAGGTTGGGTGAAACCCAACAATTTATCTCATATTCTATATTGATTAATAAAACAGTACATTGTAATTTATAATATATTCTATAATAGTAAAAATAATGCAATCAATTTATTTGTTGGGTTTCACCCAACCTACTAAGCTTTGATTCCCATAATGTTTACTCCGATTATTTACTATAGTAAAATTAATTATATAAAGGAATTAAAATTATGGCAATAATAAAAGTACAAAAAGGAACAAAGGATATATTACCTCCAGAGATGCCCCTCTGGCATTTTATGGAAGATACGGCAAGAAAGATTTTCACCGAATACGGCGCAAAAGAAATCAGAACCCCGATATTTGAGGCAACAGAACTCTTTGCACGCGGGGTTGGCGATACAACAGATATTGTTAACAAAGAGATGTACACTTTTGAAAAAAGTGAACGCTCTATAACATTGCGTCCGGAAAACACCGCCGGTGTAGTCAGAGCATTCATAGAAAACGGAATGCACAGACTTTCTGCTCCCGTAAAACTCTGGTATAAAGGCCCGATGTTCAGATACGAGCGTCCGCAGGCGGGAAGACAGAGACAGTTTCATCAGGTAGGGATTGAAGTTTTCGGAATTAAGCAGCCGACTGCTGATGCGGAAGTCATCTTGATGGCGGTTAATTACTTAAAAGCATTGGGATTAAACGATTTGAGCGTTGAATTAAATTCTCTCGGGTGCCCTAAATGCAGAGAAGAATTTAAAACTAAGTTGAAAGCCGTAATTAAACCTTATTTACCAGAGCTTTGTCCTGACTGTCAGGCAAGATACGAAAAAAATCCTTTGAGACTTTTGGACTGCAAGGTTGAAGAGTGCAAAGAAATCTATGCAAAACCTGAAATTCAGGCAGTTATTCAGTCTGATTTTATATGTGAAGAATGTGCAGAGCACTTTAATGAACTAAAGAGTTATCTTGATGCATTAAAGATAAATTATTCAATTAATAAGCTTCTTGTAAGAGGCCTCGATTACTACAATAGAACCGTATTTGAGATAAAGTCCAATAATTTAGGTTCTCAAAACGCAGTCTGCGGAGGCGGAAGATACGACAGCTTGGTGAAAAACTTAGGCGGAGAAGATACTCCAGCCGTTGGCTTTGCTATGGGTATGGAAAGATTAGCGTCTTTAATCGGAACAAAAGAGGATACAAGAACGACCGCATTTATTGTTTCAAATGATTCTCTGGAGGCAATAAAACTCGCTGAAGAGCTTAGAGGAGAAGGAATTAGTGCAGAGTTTGATTTAACAAATAAAAAGTTTGTCAAACAGCTTGAAAAAGCCTCTAAAGTTGCAAAATATGCATTAATTCTTGGAGAAGACGAGATTAAATCAAATCAGGTTACGGTCAAAGACCTTGATAAGTCTGAACAAAACACTATTGCAAGAGAAAAAGTTTTAGAAGCTATAAACGAATAGCAAAAGTTTTTTTTACAGATTTTATTACTGATATGATAATTAATAATTCCCCAATCATGTTTCAGGCAAATTTTAATTCCCCGAAACTCCGTTTTAAGCAGGAAGATTTTTTCGTGCGGATTCGCGGCTACGGAAAAAACAGAGCCTGGGCAAGAGATGTAAAAAAGACTGCAGATATGGCTGTCAAATTAATCAGGCGTGATACTTCTGCGGAAAATGTTCTGAAACTTGTATCAATTAAGGTTAGCAATGCTAACAAAAATAATACACTTGATTTAATAAAAAAACTTTTCTCCGGCCTTTTAAGAGCACCAAGGGAAAACTGGCCTTATGAGAAATGGGCAGATTTAACAACACCATACGATAGCGGAAAATATAAAACTTACCAAACCCGCCTGGATTATACAGCCTCACACCCGCTTAAACCGGAACAGGCGCCGGATTATTCAAGACCGGTAATTTACGATAATGGAATGAGGGCAGTTTTACACGGTTCATCTTTATATGTAAATAAAAATCTGGATAAAGTACTGAAGCTTTCTAAAAACATTTTCCCTAAATATGTACATCAAGATGTCAAGCCTGAAAATATGGAGGAGATTAATTCCACTATAGCCGAAATCCGCTGGATTTTAGCACATTCAACCCCCTGGCTTAGAGGAAGCGATGCGATTTCTAATGTATATATGCGCGTTTTATACAAAGCAATAGGAATCAAATCTTACCCGCTTAAAAAAGGCATTTCTCTTGATTTGGAAGCATATTGCACAGAGCTTAGCGAATATAAGAAAAAATTTCCGGCATATTTTGAAAAACCACCGGAAATTATTGAACATTAAATTGCGTTAATATTCAAATTTTCACTCCTATATAAATAGTTATAAATAGTTAATAATCGGCTGGATTGCCTCGAGCTAATCGCTCTCGCAATGACAGGGCACAAAATTACAGGTTGGAAGAGGCGTAGGATGGGCAAATTTGGTAAAGGCAGAATTTGGGAATTAACACATAATAATCCACAATAGTTTTCTTGCCTGTCTGCCAAGATAAATTCCGAGAATAGAGAAGAATATATCGTATAAAACCTGTATTCCGCTTTGTGAAATTATCCAGCTCATAACAAGGTCCATAGGTGCATGCCTTAATGTTGCAACAAAGAGCATATACAAAACCCCGAGTACATGAATTGTTACAACGCCGATTATTGCAATAAGAAAAATTCTTAGAAAATCAGTTTTTCCCTTAAGCAGAGTTCCTGCAAGAAATATTGCCGGAATAAATGCTAAAATATATCCAAAACCGTATTCAAACAAGTAGCTTACACCGCCTCCGAGCGCAAAAACTGGAAAGAACATTCCAAGTATTATGTAGCAGATAATTGATAATATACCGAACTTACGCCCCATAAGAGCTACAATAAAAAATATTACCGGAATCTGCGGGATGTATTTATAACTTGTGATAAAATGATGCAGTATATTATAATCGCTGACATCCTGTGACAAAAATGTCAATGTATCAAGCGGAAGATACGGGTGTTTTAAAGTTACCTGAGTAAATGTTGCCACAATTATCAGTAAAACGCACAGAGCCGTTAAAATAAGCGTACCTAGTGTGATTTTTATCGGCTCACCCTTATATTTAAAACTATTTATCTGTTTTTGAACGCGTTTACTCATTTTATACTAATCAGCTTATTTAAATTTTCTATATTTTCTTTGTACTTTTGTTTAAATTTATCGTAAAAAATATTTTCAGTCCACATAATAAGCGCATCTTCATTATTGTCTTGATAATACCCTTTTCTTGTACCTAAAGATTGAAACCCGTATTTTTCGTACAATTTTATTGCCGGAATATTAGAAACCCGGACTTCCAAAGTGAGGTATTTGACCCCGTCAGAATAGCAGTCCTCAAGAATTTTGTGAATAATAGCTTCTCCGATATGGTTTCTCATATACGCTTTTTTAACGGCAATTGTTGTTATATGTCCTTCATCTATTATATGCCATGTTCCCGCATATCCGACAAGTTCACCCTCCGGTGTTTTAGCAATATAATACTTGGCAAGGTTATTGGACATCTCGTCATAAAAAGAAGATTTTGCCCAGTGATGAGGCCCGTAAGCTTCTTTTTCTATTTCTACGACCTTATCCACATCATCCCTTGTCATTGGTCTTATAAAGATTTCTGATACTTTAACTAAGGACATATGCTTTCCCAATCTATATCATCTTCTGTTTCTTCGCCCGGCTCTACTATATGGTCGCCATCCTCCAGCATAAGCATAAGAGAAAGACGGAGCTGCTTTTTATAATTCTCCAGAGCTTTTTCCCTTGTTTTTGCACAGAATGCAAAACTCGGAATTTCTTTGATTTCAATATAATGATAAGGATTTCCGTTAAAATCCAAATCAGTTCCCTCAATAAGAGTCCAGTTGAGGTTCATATAATAATCCAAATCTTTTTTAATTTCTTCAGCCATCCAGAGACCTTTCATTGAGCGGTTGTTTAATCATAATTCCCTCGCCTCCGACAACATCTGCCTGTTGTCCGTTGATATAAAGGTAAACCGGAAGATTAGTATTGGCTTTGGCGGTTTTGATTAATTGTTCAAGCCTTATATAAAGACTTTCCGTTCCTCCTCCGCCTTCAAATGCAGAAGATAGGTCAATCATAACACTTCCTTCACCTTCTCTTACCGATAAAATTTTTGTTCCGCTTGGAATTTCAGACGTAAATCCTTTAGACTTTTCCCAGTCTGTAGGAGCCGAAATAAGTTCTTTTATTGCGTATTGAAAACAAGATTTTTCAGCTGCCATATCACAATTTCTGTTAACAGAACGGACTTTGCCGGAAGAGTCTGCTACAAATATCTTAATAACTTTTATTTCATGTTTTGGCTCTTTTATCCCGGCCGGCTCTTCAATAGGCTCAAGCTCGCTGATATCCGGGGGGTTATCGTTATTATTTATAGAAGGAAAATGTAAACCTTCCTGATTAAAGAATGAAAAATATACGTAAGCCACGGATATTACAATCAATATAAACAGTCCGAGTTTTTGAGAAAAGTTCATTGGCTACTCTCCTTTTATAAATATTTTACCATTAATTTTTATTTTGTTATCAACTATATCTAAACTTTCAATGTTTCCGTTGCATTTATTAGAATTTAACACGTCCAGCGTAAATCCGAGTGGATTAAGCAGATTAATCATGTTTGCAACTTTATCCAGAGAAATATTGCCGTATGCACTGTCGAGTTTAACTCCGCATGCTATGATTTTCCCGTTTTCAACTTTAAAATCCGTAGATGTTACAAACACCCTGTTCTTTGATGCGGGTGCAATCGGGAAATTGTAATCAACAAGCACGTAAACCCTGTTTGTAATAATCTTTGTCCTGACTCCTTTTACCTGAAACAGAGGGTATGCAATATTGTTGATTTTATCAAGAACTTTGCTGTAGCTTCCATGCTTTAAGGCCTGATTCATACTCTCATCCGATAACAAAATATTATATGCAAATTTCATATCCGATTTAAAAACTACAGGGTCTTTTGTGTAATCAACATAGTTATAGTCGCTTAAAGTCTTTAAATGAACATAAGGAATAACAACATCTTCTGATTTTACATTATTGGCGGTTAATTCCAGGTATTTAAAAATCCCTTTTTTCATACTCGATAAAGTATAGCCTTCAAACTTGACATCAAAATTTGCACCTGTTTCTTTTTTTAGTGCTGATTTAATGCTATGTTCGGCAATACTTTCCGCAATAGGATTCATTATTGAAAAATGGTTATGATTTTTTAAATATTCTTGTGAATACTTATCTTCGGCATAGCTTGTATTAGTTAAAGCCAAAAACAATAAAAATACTGTTAAAATCTTTTTCATACAATATCTCCTTTAGCAATTATTCACTTTGTTTAACGCCCTTGTAGAACTCGTTAGTAATAAGCTGTGAATATTTATCTTTTTCGCTCAGAGCAAGTGCGAGTTTTTCCGAACCGTCCGAGGTCGTAACACTTGCTACAACTCCAGAAATATCAGAAAACGGAAGCTTTGTAACCTTAGCCTCAAATTTTGCATACGGAACCTGTTTATCGTAAACATTCATTGTTCCTCTGTCAACGATTTTTATATCCTGAACTGTTATTGCCTGATATTTAAACTTTTCGGCCAAACTTTTAAGTTTTTTATCCACCTCGCTGCTTTTTATATCGTTTTGCGTAAGCAGCGGTTTTTTACCGGAATCGACAATAATCATCTTTTGACCGGAAGCTTTATGCTCGGCCAGGATTGCCTTGTAGCCCGCGAGGTTTACGGCATTATCTATCTGAAATTCTTCATTGAGTTTTGAAAAATCACCTATCTTTTTTGCATTTTCCATCGCGCGTTCCTGAATAAAATTCCCGACAGAAACTTTCACAGCCTCAACGTACTTTTGTCCCCCGATTGCATTAAATCCAATTATCGCAAGGACAAGAAGAAAAGCGTTAAAAATTATCTTTATTAATCTAAACATTACTTGCACCTCTGGTGTATATTATGTACAATTATAACTATGACAAAGACTGAAATCAATCTTATAAATACAGCAGATGTGAATATAGAAGACGCAACCCCAGCAATGCAAAGGTATCTGGAAATTAAGCGCGAGCACCCGGATTGCCTTCTTTTGTATCGTATGGGTGATTTTTATGAGACATTTTTTGAAGATGCAGTAACTTTATCACGCGAACTGGAAATTACACTCACAGGTCGTGAATGCGGTGCAAAGCTTGGCAAAATTCCGCTTGCCGGGATTCCCGTTAAAGCGGTAGAAGGTTATCTTGAAAAACTCGTTACAAAAGACATAAAAGTTGCAATCTGTGAACAGCTTGAGGATCCTAAGTTTGCTAAAGGCATTGTAAAAAGAGGAGTTGTAAGAATAATTACAGCTGGAACCATAATCGAAAGTAATTTTCTCAATCAAAACAGTAATAACTACATTTGTGCTGTGTTTCAAGAAAAAGATACCTGGGGCTTTGCCTATACCGATATCTCAACAGGTGAATTCAAAGCGTCAAAGCTTAGTTATGAGACATTATTAACCGAACTTGTAAGAATTCAGCCTGCTGAAATTATTGCACCTGCTAAAAAATTAAAACTCCAGCCGTTTCAGATAGTTCCGGAAGAAACTGTTGATCTGCCTGATGAAATAGCCCAAATTTATAACTGCTCTAAAGTTCCGGCAAATGTTTTTGATGCTGATTTTGCACAAAATAACTTAAAACAGGTATTCAAGCTTAACGATTTGGACGCAATCGGGTATAACACCTGTCCTTTAGGGTTTAGGGCTGCGGCGGGAATTCTTGCATATATCTGGGAAAATTTGAAAGAAGAATTCCCGAAATTTGAAAGAATAGAAATATATGAGCTTTCGGATTATATGGCAATTGATGCCGGCACAAGAAAGAATCTTGAACTTACTGAAACTTTGAGAGAAAAAAATAAATACGGTTCTCTTTTGTGGGCAATAGATAAAACAAATACCAATATGGGCGCAAGACTTTTGAGAAGCTGGATTTGTCAGCCGCTTAAGAATTTGGACAGAATTCTCAAACGCCAGCAGGCTGTAAAAAAACTCGTTGAGAATTCTTCAGCAAGATACGAGATTGAAAGACAGCTTAAAAATGTCTACGATATTCAAAGACTTTCTACAAGGTTAAGTAACGGAACCGCAAATCCGAGAGATTTTTTGAGCCTTAAATCTTCGCTTTTTGCCCTTCCGGATTTGGTTAATTATGCCAAATCAATTGAATTAGATGTTTTCGATACAATCGAGGCTTCAATTAATCAAATCAACGATTATGCAGAGCTTATTGAAAGAACAATAGCTGATGATGCGCCAAATGTTATCAAAGAGGGCGGGATTATAAAGAAGCAAGTGAATTCTGACTTGGATTACCTGCGCGACTTGATGAATAACGGCGAGGACTGGCGTAAAAAACTTGAACAAAGAGAAAAAGAAAAAACTGGTATTCAAACTCTGAAAGTCGGATTTAATAGGGTATTTGGTTATTATATAGAGGTAACTAACACTAATCTAAGTAAAGTTCCGGCTAATTATGTCCGAAAACAAACATTAACAGGCGGAGAAAGATTTATTACGGACGAATTAAAAAAGCACGAAGATGAAGTCTTAACTGCGCAGGTAAAAGCTAATGAACTGGAGTATAAAATATTTTCTAATTTCAGAAACTACTCAAAAGAATTTGTTGAAATAATCCGCCAAACGGCAGAATGTATTGCCCGGCTTGATGTCCTTACATCTTTTGCCGCAGTCGCTGTTGAACAGAATTATGTCTGTCCAAAGCTTGATGAGAGCGGAAATTTCTTTATCAAAAACGGCCGTCACCCGGTTCTGGAAAAAATTCTTCCGCTCGGCTCTTATGTTCCTAATGATATTGAGCTTTCAAGCACAGACAAGAGTAAAACCGAATTTATGATACTTACCGGGCCTAATATGGCGGGTAAATCGACTTATATGAGGCAAAATGCCCTAATTGCAATTCTTGCTCAAACAGGTTCTTTTATCCCGGCAGATTACGGCGAAATCGGGATTCTTGATAAAATCTTTACGCGTGTGGGGGCGAGTGATGATTTAACACTTGGTAAATCCACATTTATGGTAGAGATGACAGAGACCGCTTATATTCTGAATAGTGCAACAAGCAAAAGCCTTATTCTTATAGACGAAATCGGGCGCGGAACAAGCACGTATGACGGAGTTGCGATTGCCTGGTCTGTTGCCGAATACATAGCTAAAAAAATTCAGGCTAAGTGTATTTTTGCCACCCACTATCACGAGCTTAACGTAATGACAAATACACTTCCGCAAATCAAGAATTACAGAATAACCATAAGTGAAGAAAACGGCAAGATTGAATTCTTAAGAAAAATAGTTCCCGGAGGCGCAAGCAAAAGTTACGGGATTCAGGTCGCTAAAATGGCAGGTCTGCCGCATGATGTAATAGAACGCTCGGAAGAGCTGATGACAAGAATGCAGAGAGACTTCTCCAAAAACCTTGCCTCCAGAAAAGGGAAAAAAGAGTCCGAAATAGAACTCGAAGCCCCGCAATTGAATCTATTCTAAAGAAAAAGGTGATTAAAATCACCTTTTTCTTAAATTTTTCGTCGTTATTACCGCGATAAAAATTTATTAGCAAGATTTTCAAAAAATTGTCTGCGTGGAGATGAATTCAATGGTTTTGCAGCATATTCTCCGAGCACATTTTTAAGATTTTCCTGATACAGAGCATTCATTAATTCATCCGTTTTAGTGGTATCAACCGTTCCGCCTTCTCTTATTTTAAGGAGTTCACCATTACCAAGGAACTTTGCACCGCACTTGTTACAGACATCAATCTGCACACCGCCGGTTCCTGAACCCATTTTTACCATTGGAATATGGCATACGGGACATTTGCGAGTTTCAGATTCATCGATTTTTTGAAATTCCCTGCCTTCTATTAGCTTGAGTATTTCGTCAGCATTTTCATGCGACTCATCAAATTTATTCAACTCTCTGTTATCAAAAAATATTCCTCCGCACCCGTCAAGGCAGATATCTATATTAATTCCGGCACTTGGAATAAGAACCTTTTTCATTGTTTTGCCGCATGCCGGACAAGTTAAATCCATTTCTTTATTATCTGTCATAATACTTTCTCCTATCCTAACACTAAATCGCCATGTTTTTTTATATGTTCTATTAAACCGCCATCTTCCAGAAGCTTAATCATAACATCTGGAAGCGGTTCAATTGTAATAATTGTACCTTTTGTAAGATTTTTAAGGATTCCTGCTTTTATATCCAAATCCAATTCATCGCCGGCATCAATACCATCTGTATCGCATTCTATAGCTAAAAGCCCTATATTAATAGCATTGCGGTAGAAAATTCTTGCGAAAGATTTTGCTATAACTGCCCCTACACCTGCTATTTTAATAATTTGAGGGGCGTGTTCTCTTGAAGAGCCCAGACCAAAATTATTTCCGGCTACAACAAAATCTCCTTTTTTCATATTCTTAGCAAAATTTTCGTCAGCATCTTCTAACACGTGCTTAGAGAACTCCTGCAAATCTGAACGCAAATGAAAAAGTCGCCCCGGCGCGATATGATCTGTTGAAATATTATCTCCGAATTTAAAAGCCTTTCCTCTCATTTATTCTTTTCCTTTTATTTCTTTGCCTCTTTGTCTATTTGCCCCTTTACCCCTTTACTCCTTTACCCCCGAAGCTGTACAGGCATTACCAGATATATATAATCTTCATCAGATACAGGCGCAAATACTGTTGCAGATAATGGTGAGTTCAGTTCAACTTTCACTTCTTCAGATTCTGCTATCTTTAAAAATTCAAGTATAAATTTGTAATTAAAGGCAATTGCGAGAGGTTCACCCGTATATTTGATATCTATTTCATCCTGGGAATTACCGGCTTCCGGAGAATCACCCGAGAGTTTGAGAGTATTATCTGCAAACTCAAATTTTACAATACTGTTCTTTTCGCTTACCATAACAGCAACTCTTTCAAGAGCAGATGTTAAATTATACTTATCAATTACAGCTTCTTTCGGGAAAGATTGCGGTATAAGCTGGTTATATTTAGGGAATTGTCCAAACATCAAGTTTGTAACAATTTTGGTTTTATCGATTGTAATAACAATTTTTTTCTTTTCTTTGCAGATTTTAATAGAGTCTGAATCTGTAAGGAGCGAAATTTTTGAAAGCTCTGAAAGTACTCTTGATGACAATAGCATTTCAAAAGGTTTTTCGTCATCAGCAGACTTATTCTGCACAACCTCTCTTACTCTTGCAAGCCTGTTTCCGTCAGTTGCAGCCATTTCTAAAATATTCTTATTAACTTCACAAACAACACCAGACAAAAGGTTATTTGTTTCATACCCTGCAGCAGCAGATACGACCTGCCTTATAGCTTTTGCAAAAGGCTTTGTTTCAATTTCCATGCAGTCATCTTCTGAAATATTCTCCTCTATACGCGGGAATTCATTAGCCGAAATACCTATTATGTCAAACTTAGAGTTTTTGCAGGTGATTGTAGCGGCGGAATCGCTGAATTCAAGGTTAATCAAATCATCATTCAATCTTGAGAGTATTTCTCCGAGTTTTTTTGCCGGAAGAGTAAATTTACCTTCATCTTCTACGTGTGCATCTATAAGAGTTATAATCGAAATATCAAAGTCTGTTGCTGTAAGCTTAACCTGATTTGCCCCTTCCGTTTCAATAAGGACATTGGCCAGAACCGGCTGTAAACCTTTTACAACAGTTGCTCTTTCTACAATCTTTATACCGTTTAATAAATCGTCTTTATTAGCTGAAAATTTCATTAATACACCCCTCAAGATATTATTTTACAAGCTGATTTTAATACAAAAATGATTATTTTACAAGTTTTGTAGGTGCATTTTTTTGCACCACCTTATAAAAGTTTTGCTATAGCTCAATTTGGAATTCTTCCATCTCCTGAAGGCATTAGTATCCACATAAAAGTCAAAGCTTTCAATACTCCTCGCCCGCAGGGCGAGGACAGAATTTCAATACGAACGCTAGTTGAGTATTAGAAATTCTTGGTGAGGTGGCAGATACGTCAGGGGTTTTGTCAGTTGTGCATACCTTCTTGACAATAACTTATGGTCAGGCATTGTCTGATATTAACTTATTTCCTATATTACAGGTTAGATTTTACTTTTCCTCACAGAACCGCCCCCTCACCGCATCCGTAGTTTTCGGCTCGGCCTCAAACACGGCTGCTCCTCTCCTGTAAGGAGAGGAAATAGTACTTGCTTTTATTTGAACACTAGTGCCTGTTAGGCGAGGGGATAGCCACGCTTGGCGTGGAGTTTTGTAGGATGCAATTTTTTTGCATCATCTCATAAATCGTTAAAGTAAAATATTTAGAGCATTAATAATGAAAATGTTAATTTAAAATGATTCTTGGTGCAAATTCCATATACGATTACAGCTATTGGTGTGTAAAGATGACGCACTTTGCTTTTCTTTTCTAAATTGACAATTAGATATTTATCATTAAGAAACAATTGTAAATATTTGTAAATATTTCTTTAAAAACTCTAAAGTTTTAAAAAAAAATGCCGATAACATATCTGTAAGCAAAAAACAAATACATAACCCCAGAGAATATATATAGGAAAGGATTTAGAAGTATGCGTATCGAAAACGAAATGGTATCAAGATTTAACAGACAGGAGAATTTAGAGATGAACAAATTTGAAATGTCATTGTCACAAGAATTGGACTTCTTCTTTGATAATGTAATGGACACAGTCGTAGATTATTTTAAAGAAGAAGTCGCCGTATAAAATTCCTTCTCCACACAACAGAGACTCAAAAAATACATTTTCTCCAATAGCTGTAAGTTTTACTTACAGCTTTTTGTTATATAATAGGTTTATGGGAATAAAATCTTGGACAGATTATTTTTTAGATATGGCGAAAACGTGCTCTTCACGTTCTAATTGTCTGCGTGCACAAGTTGGTGCTGTGATTGTCGGGCAGGATAAGAAAATAAAGGCTACAGGCTATAACGGAACACCCTCCGGCGTAGAGTCCTGTTATGAGCGGGGTGAATGCTACAGGATTAAAAATAAAATCCCCTCTGGAACCTGCTATGAAACCTGCCGTTCCATACATGCAGAACAGAACGCCATTATTCAGGCCGGACAAGATAGATGTATGGGTTCTTCTATGTATATATACGGACATAATTTTATTTGTATTTTATGCAAAAGATTTATTGTCCAGTCAGGAATTGTAGATGTATATTTGAAAAAGGATGATAATTCGCCGATTATTCATGTCTCTGTTGAAGATATAAAACGTGAACTTGAAGATCCGGTTTGTATAACCAAATAAAAGATTTAGCGAGAGAGGAATAAAATGTTACTGCATACAATTGATGATGTAAGAAAAATCCGAAAAGAGTGGAAAAACTTAAAAGTCGGGCTTGTTCCGACTATGGGTGCTCTGCATGCCGGACATTTAAGTTTGATAAAAAAAGCAAAAGAAATCTGTGACAAGGTTATTGTATCGGTTTTTGTAAATCCGATTCAATTTGGCCCGTCCGAAGATTTTGATAAATACCCGAGGACTCTGGACAAGGATTATGAGTTATGCAATGAAAACGGTGTGGATATCGTATTTGCCCCTTCTCCTAAAGAAATGTACGGTGATGGTCAAAGACTTTCTAATGATACTTTGACTTATGTATGTCCGCCATTTTTCTATGTAAATAAACTTTGCGGGAAAACCCGAACAGGACATTTTGACGGAGTTTGTACAGTTGTTCTGAAATTATTTAATATTGCGCAGCCGGATTATGCATTTTTTGGACAAAAAGATGCGCAGCAGGCTGTAATAATAAGAAAAATGGTTAAGGATTTGAATGTTCCCGTAGAAATAATTCAATGCCCGATTGTAAGGGAAGAATCAGGTTTGGCACTGAGTTCAAGAAATAAATACTTGTCGGAAGAAGGTAAAAAAGATGCGCTTGTATTAAGTAAAATTCTTAAAAATATTAAAGCTTGCTTTGAAAAGGGAATTGATGATATAACTGCATTAAAGGAGACGGCATACAGCTACCTGACCGATAAACATGATTTGGAATATCTGGAGATATTAGATAAAGATACCCTTCATGAGCAGGAAAAAGCTGATAAAAATTCAATTGCGCTCATTGCTTGCAGAGTGGAAAACGTAAGGCTGATTGATAATATTTATTTGGGAGAATAAAAATGCATGATTTAATGGTTGCTCTATTCAAATTCATAAAAAGCTTCTGGCAGTTCATGAAAATTGTAATAGTATTTTGTATCCTTATGCTTTTGTTTTACTGGGTTGAAAATCTTACAGGAGCTGATTGGGGCTGGTTGAATTTTATAAGAGGATTTTTGGAAGGACTTGTTAAATGCGGAGACAGCATATATTCCGGCTCACTGAATTTCTTTGGAGCAATATTTGAGTTTAAATTCTTTAACGCTTTAATTATCTTGGTTATTGCTTTTTACCTGATGAATTTATTTATATATATTACTGAAATCATTGAAGACAAATATGATGATGGCTGGAGAGCGTATAAAAAACATGAAGAAAAAATGTTAAATAAAACTTTGCAGGAAAATGTAAAACGCGAAGAGAAGAAAATCAATAAATATGCCATTCTTATTCATACTGTAATAAAAAAGAAATTTTCCCACAGAGAATTGAACGTCAATATAGATGAACAAAACAAATTAATGAATCAATTTATTACAGAAAAAACCGGTGCACATCCAATGAATTATGATAGTGGATTTTTATATCAATTCAACAGCTTTGATGAAATTGACTCTGTTTTGGATGTTTTATTTAAAGTCATTCATTCAAATGCACCGCTTGATTATTCTATTTGTATTCAAGCTGGAGATGATTTGGTTCAGTTGAAAAAAATTGCAGATTTAAAATATTACAGCAAAATAACAATAGCCGCCGATACTGCTTACAGATACAGATTTAATTCTTCCCACAGATACGGAACTTCGCAGATTGGAATTTTCCAAAATGGAGATAAGACGATAGAATTGCATGAGTTTAAAGAAATTCTGTAGTATAATAAAAGACGAAATAAAAACCGGACAGGATAGAGAAATAAAGGAGTAGATTATATGAGATATGACGCGGGTGAAGTAATTACGGCAATGGTTACGCCATTCAATGAGAAAAGAGAAGTTGATTATGAAAAAGTCGAAGCTTTAGCATACCAGCTTGTTAATACGGGCTCTGATGCAATTCTTGTTACAGGTACTACAGGAGAATCTCCAACTTTAACACACGAAGAAGAAATCGAGATTTTGTGCAGTGCAAAAAGAGCTATTGCCGGTAAAGGTAAAATCATCATGGGAGCAGGGTCTAATTCAACAGAAACAGCTGTTATGATGTCTAAAAGAGCCGAAAAAGAAGGTGCTGACGCTGTTTTATCAGTCGTACCTTATTATAACAAACCTTCCCAGGCAGGCATGATTGAACATTTTTCAGCCGTTGCGGAAGCTGTAGAAATTCCGGTTATATTATATAATATTCCTTCACGTACAGGTGTTAATATGTCTGTTGATACAATAAAAACACTTGCAAGAAAATATCAAAATATTGTTGCCGTTAAACAAAGCTTTGGTGATATGGATGTTATTACAGATATTAAAATGAACTGTCCTAAAGATTTTACAGTTTACTCGGGAGATGACAGCCTTACTCTGCCGATGCTTTCTTTAGGTGCACATGGTGTAATATCAGTTGCGTCACATCTTTTCGGTAAAGAAATTAAATCAATGATTAGAAACTTTAAAACCGGCGATGTTATGACTGCTAAAAATATGCACCAGAAACTTTATCCGATTTTCAAAAAGCTCTTTATGGCGCCTAATCCGGTTCCGGTAAAAGCAGCTCTTGCATATAAAGAGATTATTGAAGATTACGTAAGACGCCCTCTTGTTGAATTAACTAAGGCAGAAAAAACAGAATTAATCTTTACGCTGGATTCTATATAATCCAATCAGGTAAGATTTTTATTTTCAGATTTGGGATAAAATTATAATACATATAAGGAGTACATAGATGAAAAATAAACTGATACTGTTTTGGGCTATTGTCCTTATTGTTATCGCATCTATAATAACAATATGCGTCAAGCCGACAAAACTGGGTTTGGATTTGGTAGGCGGCTCACGCCTCGTACTGGAAGCGCAGACTACAGATACTATTGCGCAAATTACACCCGATATGATGTCAAGCTTGCAGTTTGCAATCGAAAACAGGGTTAATAAATTGGGTGTATCTGAAACAGTTGTTCAAAGATCAGGCGACAGACGTCTGGTTATTGAAATTCCGGATGTTTCAGACTTAAATCAGGCAAAAGCTTATCTCGGTGAAACTGCAGAGCTTGATTTCAGAAAACCTGTTATGAAAGACGGTGAAGCCGAATGGGAAGCTACAGGACTTACAGGTAAAGATTTATCTAAAGCAAACCTGAGTACAAATTCCCAGAACGGACAATGGGTTGTTGATTTGGAATTCAACAATGAAGGTACTAAAAAGTTTGCGGATTTAACCAAAAAACTTGTAGGACAGCCGATGGCAATCTTCTTTAACGGTGAATTACAATCAGCACCTGTTATCAGAGAGCCGATAACAGGCGGCAGAGCTCAAATCTCCGGCGGCGACAGCGGTTTTGCTTACGAAGAAGCTAAGAAAATGGTAGACCTTCTAAATGCAGGCGCTCTCCCTGTTCCGGCAAAAATTATCGAAGAAAATACCGTTGGCCCGACTCTCGGTGCAGACAGTATCGCGAAATCAAAACTTGCAGGTGCAATCGGTCTCGGATTCGTTATGATATTTATGGCTTTATACTATAGAGCACCCGGTTTAATCGCGGATGTTGCGCTTATAATCTACGGTCTGATGCTCTTTGCTCTATTCAAAGCAATTCCTGTAACCCTTACGCTTGCAGGTATTGCAGGTTTTATCCTGAGTATCGGTATGGCGGTAGACGCAAATATCTTAATCTTTGAAAGAACCAAAGAAGAACTAAGAGCAGGAAGAACTCTGTTTACAGCAATTAATTCCGGTTTCGACAGAGCGTTCACAAGTATCTTCGACTCAAATATGACTACAATTATTACCTGTACAATACTTTATTTCTTCGGAACCAGTATTGTTAAAGGTTTCGCACTCACTCTTGCAATCGGTGTTATTGTTTCAATGTTCAGTGCAATTACTATAACAAAGAACTTTATGCACCTGATATTCGGTACAGGAAAGCTCCAGCACCCTGCCCTGTTCGGATTGAAAGCAAGTGAAATTGACGAAGGATACCAAGCGGTCGAAACAAAACGCGAAAAAGCCAAATTCGGCATCTTAGATTAATACTACGTATGTAGACATTTGGTCGGGAGACATTTGGTTGAGACTACTAGAGGGAATAAAAACTACAGGTCTCCCTCAAAGGTAAAACTACAGGCAGGTTCGCGGTGATACGGTGATACGCACGTAGGTATTTAGTCTGGAGACAGGGAAAAATTACAGGTCTCTATAAAAAGTAAAACGATTAAGAGGAAAATAAGATGAAAATAAAATTAGATATCGTAAAATACAGATTTTTATTTCTTGCACTCTCAGCAGTTCTTCTTCTGCCGGGAATAGTTGCAATGATTTATTCAACAATAACATATCCGACTCACACTCCTATGAAAGTCGGGATAGATTATACCGGAGGTACTACTCTCCAATACGGCGTTATGGAGCAGATTTCTAATGACAAACTCTCTGATGTGAGACAAAAATTAGAAAACGGTGGAGTAGAAAGTCCGTACTTGCAGGTAATAAATGTTAATGCTCAGGAAAAAGATGCTAATATTAAAGCAATTCTTTCTATTAGAACTAAATTCATAGAAGAAGGTTCTTCTGATCAGGATAAAATCACTAATATCGTAAGTCAGGAATTCCAATCTCCGGAACTTGTTCAAGTCTCATCAGTCGGCCCTACTCTTGGTATGGAATTGTTTAAGAATTCATTAATTGCGTTTTCTCTTGCATTAATTGGAATTATTGCATATTTAACATTCAGATTCCAGTTCGACTATGCGTTTGCTGCTATTCTAGGGCTGGTGCATGACGCGCTGTTTGTCTGCGGTGTGTTCTCTATTTTAGGACTTTTGTATGATGTTCAGATAGATGCTCTGTTTATTACAGCGTTGCTTACAGTAATCGGGTTTTCTGTACACGATACAATTGTTGTATTTGACAGGGTTAGAGAAAATTTGAAATACTATTCTAAAAAGATGACATTCAGCGAAATCATGAACTCAAGTATTAATCAGACTCTTGCAAGAAGTATTAATACATCTTTAACAACTTTACTTACATTGATTGCATTGTATTTCTTCGGCGGAGTTACTACAAAGGATTTTGTGCTTGCAATGATACTTGGTATTGCGGTCGGAACATATTCCAGTATCTTCTTCTGTGCAACAGTTGTTGATATTTGGGAAGATAAAAAAGTTTCATCAAAAGCAGCAGCTGCTTAGATTAAGTAGAAATAGAGAGTGCAGGCGAAAAATCGAAGATTTTTCGCCTGCACTTTTATTCTTCTCTCACTTATTTCCCGGCTTACCATAATTCTGAGAACAAAAACAGTTATTTATTAAATTCAAAGAATTTCGAATGTGTTAAAGGACGAAAAGTGAAAAATGAATCGGTATTACTTCTAAACATATTTCGTTACACTTATTAATAATTTGAAAAGATTTTTTGGTTAGGTTATTATTATATTGAATAATTGTGCGCGGGGAGTACATGGAAAATAATTATTTTGCACTACTGGCTAATGATGTAAAA
>CALUQF010000018.1 GCA_944322835.1 Candidatus Gastranaerophilales bacterium
TCAAAAGAAGATTGAAGTTTTGGAAGATGAAAATAAAAATATGGCAAAAATCAAACGCCAGGCACAATCGCAGGCAATGAAGCTCCTATTATTAAATAATATTTCTAATATTATAAGAGAGTCTATTGATAAATCAGTAATCTTAAAATCCGCATTAAATGAATTGGCGCAAATGTTTGGCGCATTTCGGACATATTATGCAGTTTATAGCGATACTAAAAAGAATTTTATTATTCAGGAAACGTTCGAAAAAAAAGATAAAAATAAAGAAATTGTTTTTGATAAAAATACAACTGCTATGATTAACGAAGGGCGGGTTTCCTGTCAAACTTGTATTAAAGAATACCAGGATGCGAAACCGTTTAGAGAAATTGTGCAAAGAATTATTCTTCCGATTTATCATTTGAACAAACTTCTGGGAATAATTGTAGTTTCTACCAAACAAAAAATAAAACTCGATGATACGCTGGAAGTTCTTGAAGGTGTTTCATCCCAGCTTGGTAATGCAATTATTCAAGCTGATTTATACAAAAAAAACGCACAAATGGTTAAAGATTTAACCAAGGCACTGGAAGAGCTGAAAGATACACAGCTTAAGCTTATTAATTCTGAAAAAATGGCCTCTCTCGGTCAGCTTGTAGCGGGTGTTGCGCATGAGATTAATACGCCGGTAGCCTCAATAAAATCCAATAATGAAATAATAAAAAAGCTAATAACTTTAATGCCTGAAGGTGAGACGACAGATTTATTAAAAGAGGTTAATGAAATTGATACGGAAGCAATTGCAAGAATTAACCGTCTTGTCGTGTCTCTAAGAAAATTTGTAAGACTGGATGAGGCGGATTTACAAGAAGCAGATATTAATAAGGAGATTGATTTAACTCTGGATTTAATCCGGCATGAAACAAAAAACAGAATAGAGATAATAAAAAACTACGGTAAACTTCCGCCCGTAAAATGTTATCCTAATATGCTGAATCAAGTCTTTATGAATATACTTGTAAATGCTGTGCACGCAATAAAAGGAGAGGGTAAAATCTCTATTGACACGAGTTACAAAAACAATAATCTTATTGTAAAAATTAAAGATACGGGATGCGGGATAAAGGAGCCTGATAAAATATTTTTTGCCGGATATACAACCAAAAGCTCCGGAGTGGGAACCGGCTTGGGGCTTGCAATATCTCAAAAAATTATTGAAAAACATAACGGCAAAATTGAGGTAAAAACAAAATTAAATAAGGGGAGCGAATTCTGTATTACCATCCCTAGTGGGTAATAAATATAAAGATTTGTAAACTTGAAATTTCCTTATGACAACAAGCTTTAAGCTGTATTACAATTATAATAATAATTAACTTTTGTAAAATTATCTGGTAGACTAGACATAAAAATGTAAAAATATGTTATATTAATACTACCGAGATTAAGTGTAAATTTTACCCTAAATAAAAATTAGGGAATGTAACAAAAATTTAACAAATCGAAAGATAAAGGCAATTTTTTATAACAACTAAACTTTATATATCTGTGTAGAAGTAAAATTATTTTCATTTCGGAGGTAAAGTGTATGGCAATTACAGTTAACAGCAAAAAGAAACAGGTAAAAAAGACTTTTCAGGAATTGATTAACGATTTAATGACATCAGGTTCTGAAAAGGTTAGATATAATGCCGCTCGCGTTTTAGGCGAAATGGGCGATTCTAAAGCTGTTGAACCGTTAATTAATGTTTTAAAGAATGATAAGAACGGTTCAGTTCGTTTGTATGCTGCAAGAGCATTGGGCGAATTGGGCGATTCTAAAGCAACAGAACACTTAATTGAATCTCTAAGAGAAGATAGAAACGTAGATGTTCGTGTTCGTGCAGCACGTGCTTTAGGTCGTTTGGGCGGTAAAATTGTTGTAGAACCGCTTGTAGAAGCTTTGAATGATGAAAACTCTCAAGTTTGTATCACTGCTACAGACGCTCTTATTGAAATCGGTGATGTTGCAACTGATGCTTTGATGAAATCTTTGGATCACGAAAAAGTTAATGTAAGATGCGATGCAACAAGAGCTTTGGGTGAAATTGGAAACAAAAAATGCGTTGATAAAATTATTAATATGTTATATGACGAATGGGTTAACGTCAGAATTTATGCAGTAACTTCTCTCGGCAAGTTGAACGACAAAAAAGCGGTTCCTGCATTAATTGAGGTTATGAAAAACCGTTCTGAAAACGATTTAGTTAGAGCAGGCGCTGCAGCGGCTTTAGGCGTACTTCGCGACCAAAGAGCTTTGCTTCCTTTAAGAGAACTTATTATGGAAGCTGAAGAGTTGGGTGAACTTGAAGATACAGCTCTTAAATCTTTCAAAAAGATTATGGCTGCTAACTGGCAAGCTATTCCGGGTGCTACTCAACAAAAGAAACCGGCTCAAACTTTTTAGGAATTTAATTTAATTATCAAAATCGGCGGGCTTTTGAAAAAAGTCCGCCGATTTGTTTTTAATATTAGTTTAATGTTTTTTTACTAAATATTTCTGTACATTCCAATCATTATAAAATAAAAAGTAGGCAGTGCTTTGTCTAACAACAACTTTTTGTAAGTTTAGATTGACAAAGTGACATTAAATAGGGAGAATTGTATCTATTTTACTTAGGTTATATACAAATATTTTAATAAAGTTTGCATAAAAAAGAGCCTTTCGGCTCTTAATTAAAAATGCGCTTGGAGGGATTCGAACCCCCGACCTTTTGGTTCGTAGCCAAACGCTCTATCCAACTGGGCTACAAGCGCTTACTTAACTACTATATCAACAATATAAAAATTTTTCAATATGAAAAGTAAATTTTCATTAACTTTCTATTGTATAGAAATTCGATTTTATATAAAATCGAAATAGAGGAGCTATCACATTTTTAAGGAGAAGGTATGAGAGAACCGTTTAGAAAAAACCCTTTTATTGATTACAGAAATGTTGTCCCGTTTATGGATTTATCCGGGTATGTTGTAAAGCAGCCCATGGAGTTTGAAAACCATCCGGCAGCTCCTTTGCAGTTACAGCTTATGAAAAAAAGATTATCCAAAATGGTTAATCTAAGAAGAATGCAATATTGCAAATTGTGTGAGGATTATAGAAATGGAAGAAAGTGATTTTTTAGATATTGCAATCAAAGCAAAAGAAGCTTCAAAAAAAATTGCGGTTTTAAGTACTGAGCTTAAAAATGAGGCGTTAGTAGATATTGCAAAAGCTATTGAAGAAAATAAAAATGTTATTCTTGAAGCTAATCAAAAAGACTTAGAACTGGCGCGCATTCTTGTTGAAAATCATGAACTGACTCAATCGGTTTATAACCGCCTGAAACTTGATGAGAATAAGATGCGCGATATGATTCAGGGTATAATTGATATATCAAAGCTGAATGATCCGATTGGGAAAGTATTGCTCAAAAGACAATTAGATGAAGGTTTAATTCTTACCAAAATATCCTGCCCGATAGGAGTATTGGGAATAATCTTTGAAGCGCGCCCTGATGTCATATCTCAAATTTCCGCGCTTGCGATAAAATCGGCAAATGCCGTTATTTTAAAAGGCGGCAAAGAAGCTCTTAATACTAATAAGGTGATTTTTAGTATTATTAATGGTACTCTGGAAAAGATTTCCGGATTCCCTAAGCATGTAATCTCACAGGTATTTTCAAGAGAAGATGTTAATTATATGCTGAAAATGGATAAATATATTAATCTGATTATACCGCGCGGAGGCAACAATCTGGTTCAGTTTATCAAAGAAAATACAAAAATTCCGGTCCTAGGTCATGCAGATGGTATATGTCATATTTTTGTAGACAAAACCGCTGATTTTGAAAAGGCCGAGAAAATCATTATTGACGCTAAAACACAGTATCCGAGCGCTTGCAATTCTGTTGAGACTCTATTGATTCATAAAGATTTTGAGCTGGCGGAAGAATTGCTTAAGGCTCTTGAAAAAGCCGGTATAACATTAAATCCGGAGCCTGACAGCTGGCATAAAGAGTATTCGGACAAAATTCTTGCCTACAAGTTTGTAAATACTCTTGAAGAAGCTATTGAGCACATCAATGAATATTCTTCGGGACATACAGATGCAATTATTACTGAAGATAAGAGTAATGCTGCAATCTTCTTGGATTGTGTTGATTCAGCAGGGGTTTATCACAACGCTTCAACAAGGTTTGCGGACGGGTTCAGATACGGGTTCGGTGCTGAGGTCGGAATCTCTACAAACAAAACCCATGCCAGAGGGCCTGTCGGTCTGGATGGTTTAACTATTTATAAATACACCCTTCAAGGAAACGGTGATATTGTTAAAGATTATGTTGACGGAATAAAACATTTTAAGCATAAGGATTTATAGAGATGAAAATTGGTGTAGTTGGTCTTGGGTTAATCGGCGGGTCTATTTTTAAAAAAGGACAAAAGGCCGGATATGAAATGGTTGGCGTTTCGCGTTCCGTAAAAGAACCCGGAGTAAGCGATGATTATAATACCTTAAAAGAATGTGATATAGTGTTTGTTTGTACTCCGATGAACAAAACTATTTCAGTATTAGACAAATTAAACGGTTTATTGAGACCAGATACAATCGTTAGTGATGTGTGTTCCCTGAAAGAATTTGTAAGTAAGAAAAATTATAATTACAAATTTATACCATCTCATCCAATGGCAGGAACAGAGAACAGCGGATGGGATTCTTCATTCCCCGGGCTTTTTGAAGGGGCCTGCTGGGCAGTAACCCCCAAGGATGATACTGACATAAAGGATTTTGAAATATTAAAAAATGTAATCAGTAATCTTGGTGCAGAGACCATAATTACAACTCCTCAGGAACATGACAGAGCCGTTGCACTAATCTCCCATACTCCTATGCTTGTTGCACAGGCTTTATGCAAAAATATTGAAGGGAATGAACTTGCCCAAAAGCTTGCATCTTCTGGTTTTAGAGATACTACCAGACTTGCTCTTTCAAATACCGAGATGGCTAATGATATGGTCCTAATGAATGAAACAAATATTAAAGATGTTGTCTCGCTTTTACACAAAAATATAGAAAATATTTTGGATAATGATTACAAAAAGCAGGCAGAATTGATTAAAGATTTCAGACAGAAACTTTATGCAGATAAGCCGGCAAGGTAAGCTTTATTATATTCTAAAGTATCTTTAGACGCTGCAACACAGTAAATTGGTTTTGTTTCAAAGATTTTCTTTGCAAGATTAATAACATCTTCTTTAGTAATCTTATCGATTTCGTTATAGAGTTTATTTGCATAATCTATACCGTATTTAGAATTTAATCCGAAACCTATAGCTCCGAGTTTGTTTGCAGTGCCTTCGTTTTCGATTAAGCCGGCTTTCATTGCAAGCTTTGCATTCTCAAGGTCTTTTGTTGTAAAATTCCCGGCTAATAATTCGTTTATTTGTCTGTAAAAACCGTCAATCGATTTTTGAACATTCTCATAACTAATTTCATTTATATCCTTATTATCGGTGGTTGTTAGAATATTACACGAAAGTTCGCCGCGGTCGCCGGTTTTATCTATTGCAGAATAAACCGAATATGCAAGATGCTCTTTTTCTCGAAGAACATTAAACAATCCTATGCTGGAATTGGTAAGTATGGAATTTAGAATTTCACCCGTAACTGTTTCCTGTATTGTATTATCGCACTTAAATTTATAAACCTGCATTATGTCAGCTTGCGAATTATTTGTTTCTTGAGTAAGTACGACAGGCTTAGTATTTTCTTTATATAGTGATATAGTATTTACATCATTTTTCAAAACAGGTTTTAAGCCTTGTGCGGCACCTATAATTTCCTGTTTAGTTTGTACTTTGTCCTTATGTGGTATATTTGCAGTAATTATTCCACGCGAGTTATTGAGAATATAATTATGGCACTCTTTCACATCATCCAATGTGATTTTATTCAGATTTGCCAAAATTTCATTTTCGGAAGTATCATATTTGTTATTTGAACATTCCCAGTTGTAATACAATCTTTTAGCTGTATTTTGGCGCTTTTTGATATTATCTTCTATAATATTTTTTGCTTTTTCTAAGTTTTCTTGCGTAATATTAGGTTTATACAAAAGTTTTTTTACACTGTCAAAAATTTGCTGCTTGTTATCAGCAAGCCCGCTGGATGTGATTTTTAACTTTGTATTATCTAATCCGGCATAAATATTAGTATTATTGTCTTCCTGTAACTTATCCCACTCATTTTCGTCTAAGCCATCCGCACCCATATCATAAATTTCGTTCAAAATTTCGATAACTCCGGGTTTGGCATGATACGGCTCATTTAAGTATAGCGAAATATTACAGCGGATATTTTGATTTTTAGTTTCATAAAGCCCAAGCGAATAGTTATTATCAAGCGTGTATTCACTAACTCTATCCATATTTACAGGCTTTCTTGCAGAACCTTTGAAATTAATATTTTCGGACTTTGGATGAACGAGGGTTACAGCGGCTTTGTTTATATTAAAATAATTTTTTACTGCACGGTCTACATCTTCGGTGCTGAGGGAGTCAATAAGTTTATCATATCCCGTAAAATACTCGATTTGTCCGTCAAGAACCGCCTGCCCAATAGAATCATTTACTGCTGCCGAGTATTCAAGAGAATTTTCTCTATCTTTTTTAATTTTTTGTTTTAAAATCTCAAGATTTTTATCGGAAATCGGGCTAATTTGGGCTAATGCAGAAAAGCAGGTTTTCAAAGCAGCTTCGCTTTGTTTCTCTGCTGTGTTGAAGCCAAGGTAAACCATTCTCGAGGTATTTGGATTTGTTCCGATTTTTTCACTGTCAATATATGGATATGCATTGAATTGCCTTAAATTTTTGTTTAAATCACAGGCATGAGATTCTATGTAAGCTTTTGCAACATTAAAGGCGGCTTTTTCTTTTATATCCGAATTTTTAGGGCCTACAAAAGCGATTACAATATCAGTTGAGACGGCCTTATCGCTGGTAAAATCCTTTCTTACGGTTTTATCAATAGGGATAAGTTTTTCCTCAAATTTTCTTCCGGAAGATAATTTTGTCGAATTAAAGTTTTTTGCAACCAGCTTAATTGCTTCATCCGGCTCAACCTCGCCGGTAATTACAAGGTTCATATTATCCGGCGTGTAATATTTATCATAATACTTTTTAACATCTTCACGTGTAAGACTTTTAATGGTTTTAACGCTGCCACCGACCATTTCATCAGCCGGATTTTTTATATTATAAAGAGTTCTGACGGTCTGGTCCATTGCAATTGTTTGCGGATTATCAAGAATCATGTTAATTTCCGAACTTACGGGTCCTTTTTCTTTTTCAATCATTCTGTCTGAGAGCTTTAAATCCTCTGTCATTGCAGCTATTATCTGAATTTGTTTTTCCAAATCGCTGTTATTCAATAACGGAGTTGAGTTTACATAATCTGTTATTGCATAATTTGTACTGGCGTTTGTCCAGCCGCCGAGTTCATCTATTTTCTTAAAAGAATCACCTGTTTCAAGTTTTATATGGCCGTTTTCGCCGTTAGTTCCGTTGAAAGCCATATGTTCAAGGAAATGACTAATTCCTTTTATATCAGCAGTTTCGTTCATAGAACCGACATTAACATAATTTTTCACAACAGCCGGAGAACCTTCCATCGGTACAATATTAACCTTATATCCGTTTGCGAGTTTATAACTGTGAACTTCCAAGCCGTTATCAAGTTTATAAACAGCTATTTTTTTATAATTAACAGGTATATTTATGCCAAAATCCAGAATCGCAGGCGAAAGATTTTTTATCTGCGGCCTTGGATCTGTACCATTTTTAATGCTATCAGTACTAACATTATTGGCTTTAAAATAAATATTATTTACACCATTTACCTTCATTACCATATTATATAAAAAACAAGTTATGACTAAAAATTGCCAATTTGTAAAGAAACATAAAGAGGTAAAGCAAAATTCAACCAACATACTGAACGGGTGTAGGGGGCAAATTTTTGCACCCTACAGCTACTAAAAGCTTGTCGGTATAAAAACATGCACCCTAAAGCTTTCAGGCGATATTCTGTGGGTAAATATAAAAGCGTCTATGCATCATACTTTCCAGATTTGCGTCATTCTGAAGGAGCGAAGGCGTCTGAAGAATCTCTAGATTGACCTGAATAGTGAAGTGAGCATTTCCGGATAGATGTCATAGTTATACAAAATTAATCTCCGAAAATGATAAATGGAATATCGTGTTCAAGTGCGTATTTTTGAAGAAAATCTGTTCTATTGGAGGTGCTTTCTAGAAACTCAAGCGGATTGCCGACATTAGACGGAGTCCTTGAATCATACGCAAACACGCCCATTACTTCTTTCGGGTTAGAACCGTACATTTCGTTGTATGCTCGTGAACCGCGTCTTGTATTTGAATTTATTGAAGCATATGCTTTAATTAAAGGTTCTCTGTATTCTGCTGGTTCAATTTCCGTTAGGGGTTTGTTTTTGTTAGCTTCAACGAATTTTACATACTCACTGTCATTCATACCGGTTGCTTTTTTGATTAAATTTGAAACATACAGCCTGTCAGATTCGCGTTCACCTCCAAAAATATAGTTTTTCTTGAATTCTTCTATGAATTTCCTGCAGCCGGAGCCGGCATCTGTTTCACCACCTCCGTGGATATATTTTGTATCAAAATCAAGCAATACGCCTTGAGAGCGGAAGAAACGGTATTTTGATTCAGGTCTTTCCGCATAACTTATAGATAAAAGAACATCCGAGTCTATCAGAGATAATGCATCAAATTTAGCAAGCTGGTTTTCATAATCCAAACCATGTGCAAAGAATTTTATATTACCTGTGTTAACATCTTCTGTATATGTTTGACCGTAAGATGTACTTCCGCCTTTTGCTGTATAGCCTTTTGAGACTGAGCCTGTAGGGAAACCGATAGCTTCCCAATCTTCTACTTCATTAAACTTAATAACAACAAGCCCGTCAGAGCGTTTATAAACACCTTTTATATTAGTACTGCCATCTGGATTAACCTTTGTTATTGCAGAATTTATTCTGTCCGCTTTTGGTACTGGAGTAACAGGAAGGAGCGGCTGTGATTTTTGCAGTTCGCTTATATATTCTTTAATCCTTTTGGCATAAACATCTGCGGATTCACCAAAACTTCTTGCGTTGCCATTAAAATCAACTCTGCTGCGGCCAATTTTAGTATCGTGGAAAGAATCATCAGCTTTTACAGCTCTTAAATCTGCATGAGTAAACATTAGTTCCATGTCAAACAAATTATCATGTTGTAAATCATAAGCAACTGATTGTAATCTTTTTGTCAGTTGTTCTTCTGATTTAGCGGTATTAACGTATTCAAGCCATTCGTGGTGGCGGGTTAGGGTATATAATTTGATTTCTTCTTCACGTGAGAGATTAAACTTTTTAGCAATAAAGAATGTATCAAAGCTTCCCTGTGCGGCGTGGGTTTTGTCGGAATACCCCTCTCCTTTTGTTATATCGTGAAGGAGAGAAGCTAGCATCATTAGTTTTTTATCCGATTCATTAAGTGTCTGGAATTTGGGTTCTTGAGCTACTTTTTGCATAACTTTTAATGAGTGCTTAAAGACATCATAATCGTGCGTTTTGTGCTGAACTTTGCCGATTTGGGTTCTTAATTCCGGCAGAATATCAACAATATCGTTTAATAACTTTTGTACTTCAGGGTTATTACATTTTATCGGATTTTGTTCAGAGAATTTTATAACATCCGGCCTTAAGCTCTCTACGACAGCCTTTGTATTAGGATCTGTGATTTCAGCTAGCTTTTTACCGTTATTCAAATTAATCGGATAGCCTGTAATTGAAAAACCTGTCGGATTATTTTTATTATGATGTAATTCAAAACCGAAGTAATCGTAGACTTTTTGTCTTTCTTTCGGCTTCAAGTCTTTTACTTTTGCAAGCACATCCGTTATAAATTCATCTTTCGGGTAATCAAGTTTGATATCTAAGGATGCAAAATCATTGTCAGAAAGTTTTGCAACAGAATTTGATAGTCCTTCAAGATTATTATTAAACTCTTTTATCCTTGAAGGCGGTTCTATTGTTCTGATATCAACACCCAATGATTTTACGATAGATGGCAGAAGCGAGCAGTATGTTTCTCTGTCTGTCGGAATAAGAGGAAATGCTTTTTTCATATCATCGCTGATTTTAAATAACCCCTCATTACAGTCGACCAGACGTCGCAAAAGGTTTTTCTTTCCTTCCATCGGGATTTCGTTAATGCTTGTTTTACCGCATATGTCTACCATCTGGCATGCAATAAGTAAATCCGAATCAGAAAGTTTTGCGACTTTATCTCTGCCCATTACACGGTTGAGTTTCTGTAAATCTTTTGGTGAAATCTTGCCATAATTTTTTATCAGGAATTCCAGTTTACTTTCAGGAATTTCCATCTTTTTATAGTTTTTGCACAAATCAAGTGCATAATCCTTATTCATACCGGGATTATCTTTATCTATTGATTTTAAAACCTTGGAAATATATTCATCAGGGAAATTCTTTTCAGCCTTAAGCTTTCCATAGACTTCTTTTATTGCATCAAGAGTTTCCTGCTTAGGATAATCAACTATTTTAGAAATATCTTCGCGTGCAATTGATTTATCTTGATATAAGGTTTTTATTAAACCTTCTGTTTCCGCCTTATAAGTGTATAATAAATCTGCAATTTCTTCTTTTGGAAACTCTTTATCTGCAATCAATATTCTTGCAAAATCTTTATTGTCAAGATCAACTTTATATAATATATTTGCGAGCTGTTCTATTGGTACATCTGGATTATTATATATATCTTTAGCTAAATCTATATTATTTTTACGAACTCCCATTAATATTCCTGCAATTAGTTCGTTAGGGAAATTAGGATCCTTTATTAAAGTTTCAGTGAAATCTTTATTAAAATTACGGACCTTGTCTAATATATCCATAAACTCATCTTCTAAATCAGAATTTTTATAATATTTTTTTGCAAAATCAATATTTTCTTCATTTATTCTCGATAATAATTTATATTTATCATAGTTAGAAATTTCATTATCATCTTTTATAAGTTCATACATTTCTACTCTGGCATTGACTTTATCCTGACCTTTTTGCCTTGATAAAAACAGTTCTGCCATATTAGTACTCTGACTGTTTTGCAAAATTTCCATTACCAGATTGAATTCTTTATCTGTTACGGAATCACAGATGATATCTGATAAATCTGTAGATGATTCATCTTTTGCAAGATAATCATACAATTTTTGTTTATTTTCTAATGACAAGTCCCGATTTTTGATAATATTTGGGGCAAAAAGGTCAACCATTTCATTTTTATTTGGATAACTTGCATACTGCTCCAGACTCTTAACTGTTTTTTCTGCAGCTTTAGCACTATCCGACCAGGATATTATCTTCTTTATTTCCTGTTGTAAAGATTTGTTTTCATAAAGTACAGGATTGCTTAAGAATGTATTTAAAATTTTAAGTCTGTGTTTTGTAAGAAGAGGATACTGTATTTTTGTTAACGCTTTTCCGGCAGCTTCCTTTAGAGGAGCATCTCCTGAATAATAAATACTTTCACTACAAGTCTTTAATAGCGTATCTATATTATCTTGTACCCATTGATTATTCTTTAAATCAGGGTTCGATTCAACCAAATTTTTTATAGAGCTTTTAGAATACTGCAAATCTGCCAATACTCCGGTTGCTGTTTCTTTTTGGGTCTTAACACCATTTTCAGCTGCCTTCACTTCATTCTTAGCACCCAGCGCAAGAGTTACAAGCGCAAGTTCGTTTTCATTCTTGGCCTTGTAGAATACTCTGCCGTTAGCCTTCAGGTTGTATGTCCCGTCTTTCATTTTTTCTATCTTAACTTGTGAAATATCCGGCATTTGTGCGGCCTTGTTCATTCTTGCACCGACAAACATCATGCCAAAATTCATTATCCCGTTTTGTGCCATTGATTCTTGAAAACTTAAATCAGATGTTATTCTATCAAACAAAACATCGGCTGTTGTTTCAACAGCAGCCCCCGCACCAAGTGAAAACTTAGTAGAAGATACTATTTTTGAAAATATCTGAGGGTTTTTGGATAAAACTTTTGACACGACATTACCCAAAGGACCTGACACAAACGCACCAAATGCACCGTACATCAAACCGTTTTTGAGCTCTTCCCAAGCTTGTTCTCCGCGCTCCAGGGTAAGTCCTTCTTCACTTGTCAGACCGCCAACTATCGTTTCAGCAGCGGGCATTGATGCAGTTGCGGCAGTCATACCAGCTTTCACTACTTGTGCTCCGGTTTTTGCTCCCAGTTTTGTTGCGACTTTGGAGCTCAGATTCAATAATGTTTTTGAACCCATTGATAACAATGAACCTGCAACTATCAGCCCGGTTTCTGTCAACATCGCGTTCATTTTTGATGATTCTATATAGCCAGCAATTATCTCATCTGATTTATATTCACCCATTGCGGCTTTGTATGCCGATTTGTAATCATTCTCGATTTTTGCCCTGTCAAATCCCGCAAGCTTTTTATCTGCCTCAGATTTGGATTCGGTTAAAATTTGGATTAATTTCTCACGCAAATCATTTTCATCTTTGCATTCTTTTCTTAGCTCTTCTACATACTCTTTTGCTTTCAAAACATTATTCCCAAATACAGGTGCTAAAAGAGACGCCGGTTCTAGCCCAGATGTATCCGAATCCTTTAACTTTTCTATACCAAAGCCAAAATAATTACTCAAACCAGAATATGAATTCATTTCATTGAGCTCTTTACTCACATCAGCTAGTTTTTCAAAATTCTTCGGCTCAAAATCAACCCCATAAAGCTTTTTGAATTCTCTTTCAAACTCCATCGGTTTCATTGTTTTGGATTTGAGGCTTTCAAGCGCCTTTATCTCATTTTCAAGACCGCTTTCCTGTTCAAAAACCGTTACAAAATCCTCTCTTCCGCTCCAGCTGTCCCAAACCAGGTTGCCTATTGTATTCATACCCTGAACAACAGCGTCTGATGAGATATAGCCGATACTTGCATGGTATTGGTTTATCATCGCTTGCGCAGTTTTGGCATTATTCAAAAGAACTTCTATTGTATTTTTACGAATCTCTGCCTCTTTTTGGAGTTCTTTAGATGGTGTAGAAGATATTTTTTGCTTTTGTGTTGTTCTTTCTAAGACTACGCCTGTCAAAGAATCGCGTTTGAAATTTGTATCAAGCTCATCTAAATAAGCTTCTTCACGCTCCGGAGTCAATGGGTTATCAAAGCTAAAAATACTACCGCGCTGTAAGGCCTGTATCTGTTGATTGGATATATTGAGGTTTTCATATCCTTCTTGTGTATTCATCCAGCTTGCAAAATCACTCTTGCTCAATTGACCTTGAGAGAGCATATATTGTGCTACATCGTATTTGGTAAGCTTATACCGGCCGTTTTCCTTGCCTCTTAGCTCCTTTAGATGCGCCCTTGCATATGTATCGATTTTTTCTGATATCTTGTCCGACATACAAGCCCTTTCTTTATAATCTTACATATATATTTACGGCATTTTTTTGTAGAACTTTAGTTATAATTTACAAATGTTTACATAAGACTATGCCGTTCCTTATAGTCATTGTAATAATATGAACAATATATGAGCTTTTTAGTTACTCTTACCGGACCTATATCCGCAATATGCAAAAATAAACGGAAGTAAACGCTCAAAATGAAGTTTGTCTGCACAAGGGAATTTTGCTAACACAAGTACCCCGAGCGCATCATCAATATTTATTAAACAATCTTTTAATGTCAGTTTTCTATCCGGTCGCTTGTCGTGCGGGTCACAAATCAAGTTTGAAACAGAAGCCGCACCATACATACCAACAATTAAACCGCCGGCTATTGACATAATTTTCCCTGGGATATTGTTAAAATTCTTGCTCGATTCACATAATTTTAATACACCGCCCACTATCCAGGTTGGAATAGAAGCATTCATAAACTGAAAAAGCCCTTCTTTTAATTTATTTTCATTAGTCTTTTTATTTTCCCCAATCATACCGACTGCAACACCGCCTACGATTGAAGAAGCTGACATACCGATAATCTCCTGCAGCCCATACTGAAGCTTAAACGGATTTTTTACATTTTGTTTCTTCATCATAAACATCATAGGAAGAACCGTTCCGGCAATAGCACCAACACCGGCTTTTATTTTATCACCGGTTGTTATTTCACGTACCTCATTACGATGACGCTGTAATGGTCGTACATCTTGCTTTTGTTCTGGGGTATGTCTAAATGTTAAATAATTTTGGTTGATTGGGTTAATCATCTGATACACTTCCTGACCTGATTATAGCGAAAAGATTTAAGTTCATCAATCCTTTGAATGTAAATTTTTGTAAATATTTCTTCATTAATAGTCAATTCTAAACATTCAGTATTTTTATCAACATAGAAAGGAGTGTGCAACTGTGGCGATAGAAGCAAAAGTTAGTCGTGATATGGGAAACGGATACGTTCAAGTTGACATTTCCGCTAAAAACGAAGGCTGTAACTATTATGTTATGCCTAAAAATAACGTTGACAGCTTTATCAGCCAATACAAAAAAGATAGAAAAAATAACACAATACTATCTTATACTACACTTGGCGGTTCTATTTTATTGGGTGCTGCAGCCATGTCACTCCTTCTAAGAAAACTAAAAGCAAGCGGTACAATGAAAATGTTCTTAAATGTATGTGGAGTTGTACCATTCTCATTATTTACTATGTATCAAAGTGATAACTATATACAATCAAAACGAGACGAGCTTATGAAAAAACACAAGGCTAAACAAGTATTTTATAATGCTTGATTCAACTTACCCTATTATCCCTTGACGCCTTGGGCACCGGATACAATTTCAACAAGTTCCTGGGTAATTGCAGCCTGACGAGCCTTATTATAATCAACAGTAAGAGTTGTAATCATCTCTTCCGCGTTATTAGAAGCCGCAGACATTGCTGTCATACGAGATGCAAGTTCACTCGCATTAGCCTCTAAAAGCGCCTGATAAATAGCATTTGATATATACATAGGAACAAGCTGCTGTAATACACTATGAGGCGACGGCTCAAACTCCATTACCGCATCTATTTCTTTTGAATCAGCTTTCTCTACCCTAACCGGCAGAATCTCCCAATCCTGAACGCTGTATGACATCATATTATTAAAACGTGTTGTGATAATATCAATTCTGTCAATTTTTCCGTTCACAAAATCTTCTGCAATATCTTCAGCTATAATGTTAGCACCGGTTGCGGTAGGTTCATTTGCAATACTTATATAACCTTTTCTCAGTTCAAACCCGCCAGCTTTATGCTTAAATGCAGAAACAGCCTTTTGCCCTACCGGATAAATTACAGTCTTAATACCTTTTTCTGCGTTCTCTTTAACCCTTTTCAAAGCGGTCTTTACAATATTAGCGTTATAAGCACCTGCCAAACCCTTATTAGATGTCAAAACAAGCAGCCCTTCAGCTTTTACTTCTCTTTCCTTCAAAAGTTCTGGATAATTATCAAGTCCGCGTTCAACTCTCAAACCAACTGTAGAATATTCGCCAACAGTTGCAAGCATTTTTCTGAATAAATTCATAAGCTCCTCTGCAAAAGGACGTGCTGCTTTTACAGTACTTTCAGCTTTTTTTACTTTAGCCGCAGCAACCATCTTCATAGCTTTTGTTATCTTTTTTGTATTCTGAACGCTTGATATTCTGCTTTTTATGTCTTTTAAGTTTGGCATCTTAATTTTCCTCTATTTTAAAACCGATTTTTGCAGGTTTTGTCCTGTCCATTAATAAATCAATTGCTTCATAAATTTCTTTTATATCAGACTTATTATCCTTACAATGTTCAATAAAATAATTCTCTAATTCGCTGACACGTCTTGCTAGATCTTTATTCTCAACAGCCCATTGACGCATTTGAACAAAAGTATTCATTATCTGAATATTTATCTGTATTGCCCTTTCACTGTTCAAAACACTTGAAAGCATTGCAACACCTTGTTCAGTAAAGACATATGGAAGAGTCCTCCTCCCGCCTCGTCCCGTTTTTGAGGTCGCAAATTGCGACCTCAAATGTTCCGCTTCATCATCTGTCAATTGAAACATAAAATTCTTAGGGAACCTTGATGCATGCCTTTTGACAGCTTCATTTAGTCTTTTAGTCGGAACCTCATACAAATCTGCAAGGTCGCTATCCAGCATAACCTTATGCCCTCTGATTTCATATATCAAATTTTTAATTTGTATGATATCGTCCATTTTTATTTTTCATTGTGCAATGATAGATAACTATCTTAATTTCAAATCCATACCCTTTTTAATAAGAAGTATTGCAAGTAGAATTATCAATACAGTCTCTAAAAGCGGGCAAGGTATCATAAAGAACATAAATGATTTTACAATCACATAGATAAAGAGAAAAGCGCCGATGAGCATAAATGCAATTCTATTGAACATCCATGCACCTTCGGAATTATCCTTGAAATAATTCACATATTCAACATCAGCAATATGCTTACACTCAGGAGAATCCTTACATACATAGAAATTTTTGTGCTCCTCTGCACATTCTAAACATAAAGCTTTTCCGCAAGCTTTGCATACTGCAAACGCATCTCTATCATGGTGATTGTAACATTTCATATATCCAACTCTCCTTTTATAAAGTCTTACCGTAAGCTTCAAGCTGAGCCTTCAGTGCTTCAATATCTTCATCAGATAATTTAGCACCTTCATTCAAAGCTTTATTCAGTTCCGGCATATTAGCTTCAAAGTATTCAAACCAGCCAGTCTTATATTCACTGATTTTCTTGTTATCAATTTCATCAAGGAATCCTTCGTTTGCTGCAAACAGGATTGTTACCTGCTGAGCTACTGTCAAAGGTTTATACTGCGGCTGTTTTAATACTTCAGTAAGCTTTTGGCCCCTTAGAAGCTGCTTTTTAGTTGCAGCATCCAAATCAGACGCAAATTGTGCAAACGCTTCCAATTCTCTGAATTGAGCCAAGTCAAGTCTTAACTTACCTGCAACCTGCTTAATACCCTTTGTTTGCGCGGCACCACCTACACGTGATACTGAAATACCGGCGTTGATTGCAGGTCTTACGCCTGAGTTAAATAGAGCAGTTTCCAGGAATATCTGACCATCTGTAATAGAAATTACGTTTGTCGGAATATATGCTGAAACGTCACCCGCTTGAGTTTCAATGATAGGAAGCGCTGTAATACTACCACCGCCCAATTCATCATTAAGCTTAACAGCTCTTTCAAGAAGTCTTGAGTGAAGATAGAATACATCACCAGGATAAGCTTCACGTCCCGGCGGTCTTTTAAGAAGCAAGCTCATTGCACGGTAAGCCTGTGCGTGTTTAGTCAAATCATCATAAACGATTAAAACGTGCTTGCCTTGTTCCATAAATTCTTCTGCGATAGCGACACCCGCAAACGGAGCAATATATTGCAAAGGAGCCGGTTCGTTCGCATTAGCTGCAACAATAATTGAATATTCCATTGCACCATGTTTTTCTAAAGTCTTAGCTAATTGTGCAACAGTTGAAGCTTTTTGTCCGATTGCAACATAAATACAAATTACATCTCCGCCCTTTTGGTTCAGAATTGTATCAATTGCAATAGCAGTCTTACCGGTTTGTCTGTCACCGATAATTAATTCTCTCTGTCCGCGTCCTATTGGAGTCAAAGCATCGATAGCAGTCAAGCCTGTTTGAAGCGGCTGATGTACTGATCTTCTTGCTACAATACCGGGAGCTACTCGTTCAATCGGACGGGATTTATCAGTGATAATTTCACCTTTACCGTCAATCGGACGGCCTGTCGGGTTAATAATTCTGCCGATAAGTGCGTCACCAACCGGAACTGACGCAATACGTCCGGTCGTTTTTACAGTCATACCTTCTTTAATGTGGGTATATTCGCCTAAAATTACAACACCAACGTTGTCTTCTTCCAGGTTTAATGTAATCCCTAATGTACCTTTGCCGTCTTCAAATTCAACAAGCTCATTTGACATTACGTTTCTTAAACCATAAATTCTGGCGATACCGTCACCTACTTCAAGAACACTTCCGATATTTGAAATCTCAGCTTTCGCTTCGTAATTACGGATATTCTCTTTTAATATTGAACTAATTTCATCCGGGTTAATTACTGCCATTTTTCACCTCTATTTCACTATGTTTTTACTTAAATTCTCTAATCTATGTCTGATGCTGTTATCAACAATTGTTTCATTTATATTCAGAACCAGACCGGCTATTATTTCAGAATCAACAAGCCAGTTAACAATAACGTCTTTGTGCAGTTTTTCGGCTATACGATTTCTGATATCATTCTTTCTTTCATCATTAAGCTCTATAGCAGATGTAACGTCAACTCTGACTATATTTTTCATATCTTCAAGCTCTTTTTGGAACTCGTCTGCTATAACACCAATTATATTAATTCTTTTTTTCAGATTTAATGTATATAAGAAGTTGTAGACAATAGGCATAACCTTGTTTTGGAACAGCTTACAAATTACAATCTGTTTTTCTTCAACGGAAATTGACGGATTACTTATCATCTCGGACAATTCCTTATTTAACTCAATATTCTGGGCAACTTCTCTCAAATCGGCCAAAATATCATCTTTAGATATACCTTCATTTTCTTGTGCCAATTCCATGAGAGCTTTCGCCCATCTTTTTGCTACAAGTTCAGAATTTTGTTTTGAAGCAGTACCCATGCTTAATTATCCCCTCGTTTATACTTCTAAGCCGTTTATAGCCTCTATACTTTCATCTATTAATTTTTGGTGCAGATCATTATTATTGTTTAACTCTTCAATAATATGTTTTCTTGCAACATCAATTGACGCGGTAGAAGCACGTCTTAGAATATCGTTTTTCAAAAGTGCAGATTTGTTTTCTACAACTTTTTTCGAATTATCTTTTATACCTTCCACAAGAACTTTTGCATCACCAAGGATTTTTTCACCGACAAGCTTAGCATTATTTTCAGATTTCTTGATTAAGCCATCTATTTCTTCTTCAATATGAGAAAGAGTTTCTTCTATTTTCTTTAAATGGTCCTCTGATTCTGCCTTTTTGGATTTTGAATCTTCTATATGCTCTGCAACACTATTCTTAGCGCCTTCGAGTTTCTCACCTAAATGACAGCCTTTATAAATGAGAATAAATACAGAAAGAAATATAATAAAGTTGAACAGCTTTGTTCTGCCTAAATAATCCCATATTACACTTAAACTTTCCATACTTTACCTCTTACCCTTGTCTATTGATAAAGTATTTTGTTAACTTCGTCATTATCAAATCCCTGAACGTTGCTTCTGTAGCCCAAAACCTTTTCGACAATATCATTTGCCAAATCGGTCATGCGCCCTTTAAGCCCTTCTTTTGTCTCATTAGAGACATTATTTAACTGCTCATACGCATGAGCAAGTTCATTATTAGATTCTTCTTGTGCTTGTTTTACAATTTCACCTTTTTGTGCCTTATAACCGCTTATTGAATCGTTGTACTTAGTACGAGCTTCATCTTTAGCACCAACAAGCCTTTCCTCTCTCTGATGCTCTAATCCGTCAGCTTTTTTATAATTTTCATCTGCACTGTTAAAATTGTCATCAATAAATGATTGTCTTTCACGAACAATTTTCTCCATTGGAGCATAAAGTATTTTGTTCATTAAAAAGACAAATACCAGAAAAGATATTATTGATGCTAAAAATGTTGCGTTAAATTCCATAGTTTACTTCTTCTTACCAAATACCAACAAGCTTCAAAGCGATTACCAAAGCGTAAATAGCACAAGCTTCTGATAAAGCTGCACCGACCATGAAGAATACTAAAGCTTTACCGAAAATTTCAGGCTGTCTTGCAATTGATTCCAAGAACCCTTTTGTAGCAATACCGATACCAATACCGGCACCAATAGCACCAAAACCCATTGCAATACCTGCGCCCATTTGAGCCAAGTCTGAAATTGTTTTAACTTCTTCCATTTTTAATCTCCTTCTTAATTAGATAAATTATTCTAAACTTAATGTTCACCCTCTTCTATTGCTGATGAAATATAGACTGTTGTCAAAAGCGCAAATACAAGTGCCTGAACACAAGCTACCAGAACCTCGAAAAACATAACAGGAAGAGGCAGCAAGTATGCACAAATACCGAGCAGAGCAGTCATAAGACATTCACCGGCCAATATATTACCAAATAAACGTAAAGCAAGCGTTAGCGGTCTTGTAATCATATCCATTATTTCTAATAGCGCCATAAAAATTGACATCGGGCTAAAGTCATGCAAGAAGTATCTGAATTTTTTCTTCGCAAACCCTGCCCCTACATAATAAACTAATACAATAATTGCTAAAGCCGCCGTTAGGTTTATATCATTAGTAGGAGAAGCGATTTCTCCTGTCTTTAAATGAATCATTCTCAGTGGTAACTGCCCCATTAAGTTGGCGGTAATGATAAATAAGAATAAAGATGCAATGAGCGGAATGTGTTTTCTTCCCTCTTTCGGCATCAAACTATCTACCAACCCCCAGAAAGCACTCAGTATACTTTCAAAAGCCAATTGCAGCTTTGTCGGGAAAATTGTCAATTTTCTTGTTGCAATGAATGATACAATTAATAAAAATCCCATTGCCGCCCACATAGTTAAAAGAGTGTCCATATTAAATGCCAAACTATGTCCGGCTATAACCTTATTTACAATCCAATGTCCTTCACTCATTGAACAACCTCTCTCTTTCCAAGTGAGATACTACCACAAAAAATTGAGATGTGCAAGTAGGAGGGGGAAAATAATTTCAAGGGGTAAATATAAGGGGAGGGGAAATATATAGAGTAAATGGAGTTGGTGGAGAAGTTTAGGGGGAGTTTTTGTCGGGTAAGTATACCAAACCGGCAGGTCCGACACCACGCCCGGCGTAGACTTGTAGGTTGGGTGAAACCCAACAACTTATTATAATTTACTTATAATTC
>CALUQF010000019.1 GCA_944322835.1 Candidatus Gastranaerophilales bacterium
ACCGGAGCAGAGAAAACAAATTATTGTAACATATGCGGCAGACAATATGATGACTTCAAAACCGACAATGAGTCAGGCTCACCGTGTACGCTCGGTTATGCAGAATTATTATTTTATTAAAGAAGGCGCAATAGAAATCTCAAAAGACGGAGTCTTAAATGTTAATATTGACAAAATGGTTCCGACAGCAAGAAAAATGCTTGAAGAAATCATTCAGGTACAGATGAAGGGCGATTTTTCCAAGGGTGAAAAATACGTAACTGATTATTTTGTCTGGACTCCGGAGATGGAAACAATGGCAGAAAATATCAAAAAAGTCTCAAAAACCCTTAACGGTAAAGTAGAATCTCCGCTTGCGGATAAATTGTTAAGTGAGTAAATTTTAAATTGAATAATAAAAGCGGCGGCTTAAAAGCCGCCGCTTTTATTATATGTTACTTTCTTCAATCTTTAAATTCTTTAAAAATTAAAGTTGCGTTATGTCCGCCAAACCCAAATGAGTTTGATAAAGCGGCATGAACTTTTTTATCTCTTGACTTATGCGGTACATAATCAAGGTTTGCAACATGCTCATCCTGGTTATCAAGGTTTATTGTAGGCGGAACTTTACCGTCAGTAATAGCTTTTACGCATACAATACCTTCAACTGCACCTGTTGCACCAAGCATATGTCCGTGCATACTCTTAGTTGAGCTTACCAAAAGGTTTGGATTCTTTTCTTTGTCACCGAAAATCTTAGCAATCGCTTGAGATTCTGCAACGTCTCCTAAACCTGTACTTGTACCGTGCGGATTGATATAATCAATATCTTCCGGTTTTAAACCTGCATCAGCAAGAGCCAATTCCATTGATTTTATAGCACCGTTTCCTTCAGGATCAGGAGCTACCATATCATAAGCATCGGCTGATTGTCCGTAGCCTACTATTTCTGCATAAATATGAGCACCGCGTTTTTTAGCAAGTTCATATTCTTCAAGAACCATAACACCAGCGCCTTCGCCCATAACAAACCCGTCTCTATCCTTGTCATAAGGTCTTGAAGCTTTTTCAGGTTCTTCATTTCTCTTAGAAAGAGTTCTTGCGGCAGTAAAAGCACCGATACCTAAAGTAGTAATAGTAGCTTCACAGCCTCCTGCAACCATAACATCAGCATCGCCGTATTGAATTGTTCTAAAAGCATCACCGATTGAGTGAGAACCTGTTGCACAAGCTGATACAACAGCTTTGTTAACGCCTTTATACCCGTGTTTCATAGAAACGCGGCCTGATGCCATATCAACAATAAGCATCGGAACAGTAAACGGAGAACCTTTAGTCGGTCCTTTTTCAATCATAGCCATGTGGTTTCTTTCAAATGTTTTAAACCCACCGGCAGCAGAGCTAACAAGAACACCGATTCTATACGGATCAATTCCTGCTTCATCAAGTTTTGCATCGGCAATAGCCTCATCAGCGGCAGCCATTGCAAATTGTGTGAATCTGTCCATTCTCTTAGCATCTTTAGGTTCAATATAATCCTCCGGATTAAAGTCTTTATCCTTGATTTCAGCAGCAATCTTTACGGTATGTCTTTCTGTATCAATAGCTTCAATCAAAGAAACACCGCTTTTTCCGTTAAGCATAGATTCCCAGAAATTCTTAACCCCGATTCCGCAAGGAGTAACAGCTCCCAATCCTGTTATTACAACTCTTCGTTTTGTCATCATTCCTTTTCCCTTAATAATAAATAAGAGGGCGAAAATAGAAAAATCCTCACCCTCCTAATATAGATTTAAACTTTACTATGAGTGTGCATCGATGTAGTTAACTGCATCTTGAACTGTTTGGATTTTTTCAGCTTCTTCATCAGGAATTTCGCAACCGAATTCTTCTTCAAAAGCCATAACTAATTCAACTGTATCCAATGAATCAGCACCTAAATCAGCAGTAAAGCTTGCTTCCGGTGTAACTAAAGCTTCATCGCAGCTTAATTGATCAACTACAACTTTTTTTACTTTTTCAAATGTACTCATGTTTTTTATCCTCTTCATTATTGTGTAATACACTATTCTACTAAATTATACTATTTAAAGATAATTTTGCAATAAACTTCAAAAATTGTTACATTTGGACTCTAAATGTTAAGGTGGCGGTAGTAAATGAAAGAGGGATGAATAAAAAGAAATGTAAAATGCAATTTTTTGCAGTATTAATGATTTTGGAGTTTTATTACTATGGTTTAAGTAAGTTGGTTAAAACCCAACAAATAAATTGATTGTGTTATTTTTACTATTATGGAATATACTATAAATTACAATGTATTGTTTTATTAAACAATATAGAATTATGAGTAATTATAATAAATTGTTGGGTTGCACCCAACCTACGGAACTCAATTTTTGTCACCGAATTACGTAACATATACAATTCTGAAAGCGGGGGTAAATGGGAGATGGGGACTCATGATATTGGGCATATTTTGTAAAATCCGATTTTCAAGCTGTTCAGAATCTTACCAGTAGAAAATCATAATTCCCAGCCGGCAAGATGCTGAAATACGCCTCTTGAGGCATACATTTCCCTACCTTATATTTACTCCCACCGGCTATTCAGCATGACAGTTATTGTCGGACTAACGTCCGACAAATTAGCTTAATTTTAACGGAACAATAATGCCTGTAAGGAGAGAGGAGAATGTCACGCCTAGAGTACAGTTTACTCATATCACGAGATATTTCTAGAAATGTAGGTGCAATTTTTTGCACCAACTTATAAATTGCTAAAGTACAATATTAGATTATTAAAAATGAAAATATTAATTTGAAAATGATTATTAGTACAAATTTCAGCATCTTGACGGCATAAAATTATACCTTCCTATTGGCAAACTCCAAAGCAGCTCAAAATCGGACGTGAAATAACTTATTCCAAGTCTGTTTCGAGTTACTGTCTGTTACTTTATAAGCACGTAGATTATTTAATTTTTGATAGCAAATTTTATTTTTACAGACATTATAAATAGAAAAGGAGTTTGTACATATGCCCCATATATCTTTTAATCTATCAAAAATTCCTTATCCAGAAGTACGTAATGCAAAAAAGGTCGGCGAATTTCATGATTATATTATTAAAAATGGCGGTTTCAGTAACGCAAAGCGCGGATTAAGAACCGAAAATATAAACAGCTGCACGGCGGGAGTTTTATTTGGCAAAGAGCAAAATTTTATGTTCCATGCGGCACCGGAGATGCAGCCTCTGGGCAGCGTAAAAAAAGAATTAACAAAGTATTTGGAGAAACTTCAACGAACATGTGATGATATAAAAGGTTTTATCTGTGGTGGCTGGGCGCTAGATAACAAAGATAAAGAAACTGTGATGAGTTTTGATTTGTATAATACAATAGCCGACGCGCTTGACTCTTTAGGTGTTAAGTTCACAATGATTTGCGGCAAAGACAAGGGCGCGCACATGGATAATATTTATGCAATTGGGAATAACGCAACAATGTGGAACGGCGATTTCAAAAAATTGTTGAATGATAAGAATATAAAGCAAGAAGATGTTGTAGAATTATTGGAAGAAAGCTATCAGTTTGTTGAGAATGATGCCGGATTAGAGCTAAAAGTTATTGATAATTTTAGCCCCAAAACTCAACATTTAGTTTAAAACTTTTGAATAATTCTCGTTATAGAATGTTTCAAACTCATCATTTAATATAGCTTTTCTGGCTTTTTTTGCAAAATCTATAAGGAATTTTATATTATGTATAGACATTAAAGCCTGACCGGTTCCTTCGCCGCATTTATACAGGTGTCTTATATATGCTCTTGTATGGTTTTTGCAGGCATAACAATCACAGTTTTCATCTAAAGGACGCGGGTCCTCAATAAACTGCGCATTTTTAATCTGTTTTTTACCTTCTGATGTAAAGAATGAACCATGTCTTGCGTTTCTCGTCGGAAGAACACAGTCAAACATATCGACCCCCCGCTTAATTCCGTCCAGCAAATCCTCCGGCGTTCCGACTCCCATAAGGTATCTGGGTTTATTTTCAGGAAGAAGAGGAGCCGTAAGTTCAACAAAATGATTCATTGTCTCCTTATCCTCTCCAACACTCAAGCCGCCTATTGCATAACCCGGCGCATCAAATGAGGATACAAAAGCCGCGCTTTCTTTTCTTAAATCATCATAAAAAGCACCCTGACAGATTGGGAATAAGGCTTGATTTTCAGAAGTTTTAGCCTTAATACATCTTTCAAGCCACCTGTGAGTGCGCTCCATCGCTTCTTTTGCGGTTTTGTAATCGCAAGGAAAAGGCGCGCACCAGTCAAACGCCATAATAATATCAGCGCCGATTGCCTGCTGGATTTCCATCGAAATTTCAGGACTTATAAAATGTTTTTTACCGTCCTTAGGGTCTCTAAATTCAACCCCATCTTCCGAAATCTTTCTAAGATGTGCAAGTGAAAACACCTGAAACCCTCCTGAATCAGTAAGAACAGGTTTTTGCCAATTCATCCACCCGTGTATCCCGCCGAATTTTTCAATAAGCTTATGTCCCGCTCTCAAATACAGGTGGTAAGAATTTGCCAAGATTATCTGCGCTCCTGTATCATAAAGATTATTATTTGTAACAAGCTTAACAGTAGAATTAGTTCCTACCGGCATAAAAATCGGTGTTTCGATATCACCATGCGGAGTGTGCAAAATACCGGCACGCGCACCGGTATTTTTATCAACATGTATTAAGTCGTAACTAAAGTTTTGCGTCATAATTTTCTCAGGTAATGATGCAGTACTGTGTATTTTACTGCGTTTACCCCTTCCCCCTAGCCCTGGAAGCGTTCTTCGTTATAAGTAATCATCTCAAGCATAGACTGCCAGTTGTCATAAATCTCTTCAGGTTTAAAGTAAAGATTAATTTCCCTTTGAGCACTAACAGGAGAATCAGAAGCATGTATAACATTATATTCCATCACCTGCGCAAAATCAGCCCTTATTGTTCCTACATCAGCATTCATAGGATTTGTAGCACCGACAATATGACGAACGCTTTCGATAGCTTCATACCCTTCAATAACCATAGCCACAATCGGCCCGCTTGTTATATAATGAACAAGCCTTGTATAAAAAGGTTTACCCTGATGCTCTTCATAATGTTTTGCAGCAAGCTCAGGAGTTACTTGAAGCAATTTCATACCAACAATCTTAAAACCTTTATTTTCAAATCTTTGAATAATCTGGCCGATAATACCTCTTTTTACGCCGTCGGGCTTAATTGCCACAAATGTTCTTTCTTCTGTTTTCATAACCTCTCCTAAAATGTTTCTGCGGGCGCAAAAGCACCCGTCCAGTTCAATTAGAGCATAAAAATTAATAAATGTAAAGATTCTTTAAATTTGGTAGCAAAAAATATTATTACAGTATTTAATATAATCAAAGAAGGTCTAGATTTTATGTCAATGTTTGGTGATTATAAAGCTTATAAACGTTATGAGCCGGCTTATGCAAACTGGAAACAGAGCCGTGATATAATGGACGCCAAACGTTTAGAGTATTTGAAACAAAACCCGCAGGAATATAATCCGGAAGACGTGCAAAGAGGCAAAACCCTTCTAAGAGCCATTGACATAATGGACGAGTATTCCCAAAAACGGGCAGAGGATACGGAAGTTGCGACAGAAAGTGCAGTTGGCTGGGGAACTGATTTAGCTGTGCTTGCAGGGGGTGCTCTGGGTTATTCTTTATCAAAATTTAAAGGTGTACAAAAATTTTTGGGTAAATTTACCGGTAAAGGTAAATCGGCGGAAGGTATTGCGTCGTTGTTATCAACGGGTTTGGGTGCTGTGTTTGGTATGGTGGCGGCATTTCCTCTATATGCGTGGGCTTCAAAAATAGAAGTGTCTGCTTCTAGAAGAGGACGTTTTGAAGCCATGAGAAAAGATTTAAAAAGTCCGAACGGGTTTGCAGTTCTTACACCGGAACAAATTCAGCAGGCAAAAATTATTTCTCAAAACATCCAAATTCCAAAGGAAAAGGATTCATTATTAGATTTTGGTTCCGGATTTAAGAGTATCAGGGATATGATTAAAGAAAACGAAATATACAAAGCTCAAAGAAGAGAATTTGAAGCAAAACTGGAGGATGAAAAAGTTCATTTAAATGACAAAATGTCTCCGGAAGAGGTGGAAAAGGCTCAAAAGGATCAACAATTATTAACAAAACTTGTTGAAAAAATTGATATAGCTTCTCAAGATTATGCTGAAAATGTAGAACTTTTAACAGGAACTGCAACAGTAGGGCTGGTGGCTTTAGGTTCTTTATTTTCTGCTTTGTTAGGTAAAGTTCTAAATGCATTAAAGATAAAATCTGCTTCAAAAATTTCTTCTATTTCGTGGATTGCGTCCTTTTTATCTCCAATTGTTTTGTCAATTTTTGCCGCACAGGTACAAAAAGAAGCTGCAAGAGTTGGAAGATATAAGGCTAAAATGGAGCTTTTGAAAAATCCCGAGCAGTTAGTTTATGTTTCCGATGAAAACGCTAATAAAATTTCCGGAGTCAGCCCTAATACTAAGGGAAAAACAAGTATGATTCAATTTATAAAAGACATATGGAAAAATACTGGAGAATATAATAAATATAAAAAGACTTCAGCTATTGAGGAAAAGAGATTTTACAAAGCACTTGAGTATATTAAATTATCTCCAGAACAGCTGAAAGATGCTGAAACTTTACAGAAAAATACATTTATGACATTTAATAAAGTAGATGAAAATTCTCAAAAATTTGCGGAGAGTATTGAAGCCCTTGGAAATGCTATTAATATGCCCGTAATGTTAATATCTACATTGGCCGGCGGTCTGATTGCAAGTAAAAGTTTAAATAAAATATTATCGAATACAAAAGTGTCAAAACTTGAACAGTTTGCCGGAATTAGTAAATTTGCATCAATAATGCTATTAAGCTGTATTCCTGGGATTTTATTGAATGCATATATTACCAAAGAACAAAAACAGGCATCAAGAATTGCTGATATGCTTGCAATTAATGAGCTTTCGGATTACAGACAGTTTAGAGGATAGAAAATTGTTATTGGGTGGGTAGCCCAACCGGTCTTTCCCGATTTAGCGTCATTCTGAGGGAGCGGACAATACTGTCCAAGATAAATTTATAAACAAACATCGTATACTACTACATATTTGCAATTGCGGAATATTACCTAATGTCTGGACATAAAAAAGACCCCTCACCCGAATTTCTAAGTTTAGGAGTTTAGGGTAAGTTTTTGTTGGGCAGTAATACCCAAGCGAACAAATTTAACCTTAATTCACTAACCAACTAGATTCTACAGGTACTATTAAGTAATAATTTTTATACCTAGCCATCCGGCTATTTTTAAAAATTTAACACTTTACTTTTTTTTTCTTCGTATTAGAATAGAAGAACACCCAAAAATTACGGGAGGAAGTACATTACCCGAAAGGAATAAAGAAAATGATTAGCAATAATCTCGCTTTGCTGTCCCAAAATATAAGAACAGCACCCAGACTAACCTCTAAAAATTCAAATTACTCAACAAATCCGCAAAAACATAATGCGCTAAAGTACCAGTTTCAGGCAAAAATTAGACAATCACACATGAATTTGTTTAATTTTATAAACGACAACACTTTTTAGCCCATTAAAGTTTTAGCGAATTTCAGGGATTCATCAGTAACTTCGCCGCCTGCAAGTTCTGCTACTGCTTTGAGTTTAGCCTCACCCGATAAGACAGAAATATCAACGCTAGTATGACCGTCTTGAGTTTTTCTAACATAAAAATGTCTGTCGGACTTAGAGGCTATTATTGCCTGATGGGTAATCATTATTACCTGCATATATTTAGCAAGCTCCTTAACCTCATCTGCTACTGCTTGAGAGGTTTTTCCGGAAATTCCCGTATCTATTTCATCAAAAATTACTGTATCAATATTATCGCTTTCAGCAAAAATCGTTTTTATAGCAAGCATAACACGGGAAATTTCTCCGCCAGATGCAACTTTTGCGAGCGGTTTTAATCCCTCGGATATATTAGTGGAGATTAGAAATTCTACCCTGTCACATCCGTTTGGGTTAAGTTCGCATTTTTCAAAATGGATTTCAAACCGAACTTTCGGGAGCTCTAATTTCTCCAGCTTTTCCACGATTAGAGCAGACAATACTTGAGCATAATTTTTGCGCTCTTTAGAAATTTCTTCCGCCATCTGCTCAAGCTTTTTATGTAATGTTTCGATTTCCGACTCTAATTCTTCAATATTTTGGGTGGAAAATTCTATACCTTCAAGCTCTTTTTTTAATTCTTCGCCTTGAATAATTACTTTCTCGAGTGTTCCGCCGTACTTGCGTTTTAATTTATCCAACAGGAAGAGTCGCTCCTGAATAGTATTAATCCTCTCTTCGTCATTTTCAAGCGAGCTGGAATAATCCCTAAGAGAAGAAGAAACCTCTTTAAGAGTTTCAATTGCCTCAATAAGTTTCCCTTCAGTTTCTTCCAGGGAATTATCCATTGATGACGCTTTAGCAAGATTCGTCTTAATCTGCAAAAGAGCATCAAGAATTGCTCCGTCATCACCTGATATTGACCAATACGAACTGCCGGTTAAATCCTTTAATTTTTCAACATTTTCTAATACCGCAAGCACGTTATTCAGCTCTTCGTCTTCATTTGGAGAAGAAATCTGAGCTTCATCTATTTCATTTACCTGAAATTTCAAAAAATCAATCTGCTCTTCCGTTTTATCGGCAGAATTTTTAAGCTCTTCCAGTTTTTCTATAAGCCCTTTGTATCTGGCAAATTCATCTCTGTACTGTTCCAGCATAGCGCCGCAAGTATTTTTTGCATAAGAATCCAAAAGCGTTATATGATATCTTGGCTGTAAGAATGCATAAGTCTGGTGCTGGGAATGAACATCAAGAAGCAATTCTCTGAATCTGCGCATAAATTCCTGATTTACAAGACAGCCGTTAACCCTTGAGCGCGAGCCCGTTTGGGTTATTTCTCTTGAGAGAATAATTTCTTCTCCGGTATCATCAATTCCGTATTCTTCAAATAATGCGGATAAATCCTGTTTTTTATTAAGTATAGTAACCTCAATCAAAGCTTTATCTGCGCCGGTTTTAATAACTTCTCTGCCGGCTTTTGCGCCAAAAGCGATATCAATTGCATTGATTAAAATACTTTTCCCTGCACCTGTTTCACCGGTTATGATATTTAACCCCGGTGCTAAATCCAATTCCAGCTCATCTATTAATATATAGTTTTTTATAAAAATCTTTGATAACATATCCTATTCTTCATCGTCCTCTGAATCATCTTCATCATTTAAGTCATCCTCTTCGTCATCCATATCTGCATCAGAATTTTCGCCTGGCTCCTCTAATTCTTCGTCCTCCATATCCTCACTTATTTCATCTTCTTGCTCCTCATCCGACTCCGAAGATGTTTCCTCTTCGTATTCATCGGCATCCGGGATTTCTGTCTCAGGTTCGATTTCTTCATGACGGCCGAGTTTTTCTTCTACAGAGTTAAATTCTTTTTGTACGGCATCTCGTGGGAAACTAAGAGTATATGGATTTTTTAAAGCCGATTTTAGCGCGTCATGGTATTCTTCTATCTGTCCGGTGTATTTATAGACACGCGCAAGTGAATAAAACAAATCCCCGTTTTCTTCTTTTTCAAGCCGTGCATGCAAAATTTCAAGAATTTCTTCCGTCTCACCCTGTTTAAGGCATATTTTAGTTAAAAGTTTGTACGCTTCAATATCCGTTGAATTATACTCAATGGTTTTTAATAAATAATTTTTCGCTTCTTCGATATTTCCGGATTTATAAGCTATTGAACCGAGATTAAAATATGCCCAGCTGTAGTCCGGTGAAATCTCCAAGACCTTTTGATAACTCTCAATCGCGAAATTAGTGAGTCCGTTTTCCTGATAAATGTATCCAAGATAAAAATATGCAAAAATATCTTTCGGATTAATTTCAACCGCTTTTTGAAAATTATCAAGCGCCATATTTTTTTCATCTTTTTTAAAATAACAAACCCCGAGATTAAAATAACAATTCCCGTCTTTTGAGTCAGTCTGAAGAACTTTTCTGAAACATTCAATTGCCTCATCCCACTCTTTGAGTTCCACCAAAACTTCACCCAAGTTATAATAAAAATCTTCCTGCGGGGAGATTGAAATTGCTTTTTTATAAGCATCTTCAGCTTTTTGAAAATCCTTTAATTTTTCATACACAATTCCCAGATTATAATAAAGTTCGGCATCATCAGGAAAGTACTTTATTAAATATCTCAAATTTCCTTCAGCTTCTTCGTTAAACCCTTGATTAACAAGCAGAATCGAAAGTTCTCTCCTTGCCTGAAAATTAGAGGGATCGTCTTTTAAAATATTTTGAAGAGACTCAATATCATTATCCATAAAATAATTATACCAGAGTTAGATATGTACAACAAGAAAATAAATCCCGTTCCCATCTAAATAAAGTATAGTTAGTTCTTATATATTATGATAGAATAATCATATGAAGCATTTTAAGAAGAGGACAATTGCCTTAGTTCTGGCTTCAGTGGTTACGGTAGTTGGAGCTTTTGGCGCAGAAAATTTTAAAAACAGCCTGATGTCGCTTAAGTTTGAAAACGACTCCACAGGTGCTGTCAGTATGACTTTACATACAAAAAGAGATTATACAAAAACAATTACTCCGATAAAAAAAGATGCTACGACATATGTAATAATGCTTCCCGAGACCAACAGCCAAATGTCTGCCCAACCGGAATTATCCGGAAATGTAGAAAGTGTTAATGTTAGGACAATGCCATATACAACTAGCAGCAGCGGTTATACGAAAATTACCATAAAGACGCTTCCGAATACATCATTAAGTACTAAAAAAGCTCTTTATATTCCTGAGCAGGCAAAACCTGTTGAAACTCCGAATCCTGAACAAGAACCTGCACCAATTCAGCAGAATCCTGCCGGAGATGCGCCACGGATAGCACAAACTGAAATTCTTCAAAACACTAATCCCGAAAATAATAATTCGCGCTACAGAAATGAAACAATACACTCTAGAAGCGGAGTAGACCAAACAAACCCTGTTGATATAAAACAAAGTGTACATCAGTTTGAACCACCCAGGCCTGCAAAAGCAACTCCACCATCTGAACCAGATAAAACTAGTAAAATAGCCGCAGAAAAAGCAGCACAACCTCTTCCTGATTATGAAAACGCAGGGAATGGTACGGAAATTTTACTTCTTATTATGGGTATTGTTCTTGTCAGTATCACTTGCGTGTATCTTTTTATCAGAACCAAAAATAAAATGGCAGAAATCTTAGGTGAACAGCCTGAATTTGAACTTGATGATGTGACCAATAAAACAAAAGAGGACAACAAGCAAAAAGATGAAAAAAAGAAAAAAATAAAAACTACAATCAAAAAACTTGATAAAATGTATACCAAGCCTGTAAAAATGCCCCTTGAACATTTAACGGAACAAGCTGCAAAAACAACTGAACCGGAGCAAGCGAATACAGAAGAAAATGTTATTGTAGATTTAGATGAACTTTTTCAAGAAAAAGTTAAGCAGGATAATCAGGAATCAACAATATATGTTAATGAAGAAGAAGAAAATCTGGCTCTAGAAGACTTTTTGAGTGCCTTTTCTTTCACTGATGAAGAGCCGGAGCCGGAAAATTTATATAATGAGGAATTGTTTAATAAATTTCTTAACGATAAAAATTTAAAATTTTCTAAATCTGATATTGAAAAAATAAATGCATTACTTAATTCTGAAATTAGTGATGAAACTATTAAAAATATTGAACAGTATACAGTTACAAATCCAATAGAGAAAAGACCATCACATAAAGAGCTTTTAGAAAATTTTGTTACTGCATACACAATTAATCAGAACATTACTTTTACAAAAGAAGATATTGCCGCACTGAATAAGCTTATGAGCGTTGAGATTGATAATGATTTCTTAACAGATCTACGTACTAATCCGCACCGTATGGAAGAAATGCAAAAAGAAATCGAAAGAAACAAGGCAAAACCTCATAAGACTTCTGAACTTTTAACCCTTAATGTAAAAGATATGCTTCCTGATTTATCAGAAGCTTTGAAAAAACAAGGCGGGCGAAAAATTGAATCAGAAGTAAAACCTCAAGTTGTATATTACAGTGAAGGCTATGATGTAAGTACAATTTCTCTAAAAGACCAACTCCCTGATTTATCAAAAGAAATTAATAATGCAGAAGCATATAAATCAAGACCTTCTGATGAGATACAGCTTGCAGAATCAGGATATGATGTTGCTAAGATGTCTGTATCAGATGAACTCCTTGATATAGAAGATATGCTTAAAAATCCAGAAAAATATGAAACTCCTGCACCAACTCACGTTATAGCGGATGAGGAGACTTTATTAAAGAATATTTCCAATGTCACATTTAAACCTTTCTATGACGGGAGCGAAAATTTTGAAGTCGTTAATGAATTTGACGAAGCAAACGCACCGACAGTTTCCGATATGCAGGAAGAGTTTAGTCAGTTTGATGAAGGATTTGAAATCATTCGGGATGAAGAAGAAATTCCGCAGGAACAAGAACGTGAGATTAATGATTTTGAATCATTATATGACAATACCTATGTGGATTTTGATAAAGGATTTGCCCAAAACAGCAATTCGTTTATGAACACCCAGGGAACCGCTAAAGGGGAATCTTCCGTGATACCTGACACAGCTCAAATACAGGAAGAAATGCCGGTTTCAAACAAACCGCAGCCATCTGTTAAACCAAAAAGAACAGAGGAAGCTGATAAATTATTAGAATTTATAGAAACAAAACGTAAAAAACAAAAATTACAATCTGCACAGATAGAAGAAAGAAGCAAAGAAACTGCAAATACTGCAATAGAAGACGACAAAACTATTGAAGCAGCACCGGCACCTGTTTGTATTGTTGACGGCGAGAAGTATGATATACTTGATACTGCTGAAATTTCTCATAAAACAGGATGCTATCTTGCTCAAAAAACAAGTGAATATTTTGTTATCGGATATACTAATACCAAGGCTTTTATACTCAAGCAATACGATGATATAAAAATGAATAAAATTCAGGTACGATTAAGCGAAAAACTTGAAAATGGCATGTCTAGATATATAGTTAAAGCAGGTACTCATAAATTTATTTTAAATGCTGGTCTCAATACACTTGAATATGTAATGGATTTATGCTGATAAAAAGATTGTTTATTTTTATCTTTTTAGTGATTTTTCTATCTGCCTGCACAAGGCAGAAAAACGAAGAAATAATTTTTGCGTCTTGGGGCTCGCTTACTGAAGTCAAAATTATGGAGCAGATTATTAAAAATTTTGAATCTGAAAATCCTGAAATTAAAGTGAAATTTGAACATATTCCTCAAAATTATTTTCAGAAACTCCACCTGCTCTTTGCATCAAATCAAGCGCCTGATGTTATATTTATAAATAATCTTTACCTGCCTTTATATGCAGGTTATCTTGAAGAGCTGGATAGCCTGATAGATAAAAATGATTATTATCCGGAGAGCTTGAAATCAATGAGTTATGAAGGTAAAATTCTGGCTGTCCCGAGAGATATTTCCAACCTTGTTTTTTATAGAAACAGAGAGCTTACAGACTCAATACCTTCTAATATCAATGAACTTACGAATGCTGCATCAAAAATAAAACCATACGGAATAAGCGCAGAACGCGATGTTTATTTTATGCTTCCTTATATCCTGTCATTTGGAGAAAACCTTTACACTGCATCAAAATCAATTGAGTTTTATAAAAGTCTTGAGGGGAAATCCGCGCCAACCCCTTCTGATATCGGAAGCTCAACTATGGCGCAAATGTTTCTTGAAGGAAAAATAGGATTCTATCTTTCCGGAAGATGGCTGTATCCTAAAATCAAAGAACAGGCAAAATTCAGATGGGATATTATAACATTTCCCGGTATAGTTCCGCTTGATTCTTCAGGCTGGGCTGTTTCCAAAAGTTCAGGACACAAAGATTCCGCAAAAAAATTTGTTCAATATATGACATCAAAGAAAAATATAGAGTACTTTAACTCAACCGGACTTATTGTTCCTGCAAGAATTGATGTTTCAAAAGAAATAGATAACAAAATTTTTCTGGAAGCAATTAGTAAATCAAAAGCTCTTAAGATTGATAAAGAGTATAAAAAAAGAGCGGATAAAATGAACAAAGAATTGTTTAATTAGCCTGTTTATGATATCTTAGAAAAAAATCGAGGAGTATGATATGGATAAAAATGTTATTTGTATAAAATGGGGAACCAAATTTGGGCCTGAATATGTTAACAAGCTCTACAAAATGGTGGAGAAAAATTTAACTATTCCGCACAGATTTGTATGTTTTACGGACAACGCAGAAGGAATTGTTGAGGGAGTTGAAATAAGACCGCTTCCGGAATTAGACGATGCGGGAATTCCTGATAGAATGTGGAAAAAACTCGGTTTATTTGCAAATCCGCTTGCTGATTTAAAAGGAACAGCACTGTTTCTGGATTTGGATATTATTATAAGAAGTTCACTTGACCCGTTTTTTGAAGTTGAAGGCAGTTTTTTAATCTCAAAAGATTACGATTATCCGCACGATATTGTTGGAAATTCATCCGTTTACCGTTTTGAAATCGGGAAACATGCTGATATTATTGAACATTTTTATCAGGAAGGTAAAGACATAAGAAAAAGATACAAAAACGAACAGGTATTTTTGTCTTACGAGATGGATAGAAAAGGTTTGTTAAAATACTGGCCGAAAGACTGGATAGTAAGCTTTAAACGCCAATGCCTCCACAAATTCCCTCTCTGCTGGTTTAAGACTCCGCGAGATCCTGAGGAAGCAAAAATTTTAATCTTCCACGGCCGTCCTACACCGGAAGAAGCTTACAAGGGATATTTTGGAAAAGGCGGATTCAGGTATATTAAACCGACAAAATGGCTTGATAAATATTGGAATTAATTACCAGAACGCTTTAGGCATCATGCGTTTGTAAGTCCAGACCTCGACCCCGTCATAAGTCAGGCCGAAATCAGAAGCTAATTTTTCGTCTACTCCGATTGCACAGATAGGCAGGTTAATTTTTTCGCATGCCTGCTTTAATTTGTGATAACCATTTATAATATCATCTTTTGTTGTTTCATCACCAAAATGCGTGTTTGAAATTACACCCGCAAACTTTTTCCATGGACGTTTTTCAACACCTTCAGAGAATGTTACATATTCTATAATATTCTCAACCGTTGAAGTTTCAAATTTTGCAGTATTAACTACCAGATAAATTTGCAGATTTTCTTCCTTATCAATGTTATTCAAAATATCCAGTATATCCAATCCCCCTGCACCGTATCCAACATCAATTATAATATCTCCTCCTTGTGCAAGGCAATTTGTCTGTGCCGGAGTAACGTAGCTTGCGGCCTCTCCGAGCCCGAAATTATCCGGTTGGGTTATAACATTAATCCCCATATCCTCAAGTTCGCCGGCAATAGGACGCAGAGTATAAGCCGGCTCTACCGTATCCAAATCAACAAGAGTAATTTTTTTATCCATAACAGCATATTGTCTGGCTCTATTTAAAGCGGTTTCTGATTTTCCACTTGCATAAGCTCCTGCATAAACTTCTACTATTCTGCCACTCATGTCTAATACCTCTCATTATGCTACGGCACAGGGTCATATCCGCCCTCGTTTAAAGGGTGGCAGCGGCATATTCTCTTTAGCCCCAGCCATACCCCCTTAATCACACCGTATTTTATAACAGCCTCTTTCATATACTCCGAACAGGTCGGATAAAAACGACATCTCGGAGGTGTCAAAGATGAAAATTTTTGATAAATATTTATTAGAAAAATCAAAATTTTCTTAATCATAAAAACATATTAACATAAATTACTCTCCGGTATAAATCTTTGCCTCCACATCTTTATGAGGAAGCACCATCTCTTCCATTGACCTGAAAAGCTGCGCTTTTGTATCCGCCTCAACAAACCTGCCACCCGTTACGTCTGCAGTACACTGCAATTGTGCAAGGTCGTCTTTATCATGAACATTAAACGCAATTACGTCAATCTTAATATCACGTCTTGTTTTCATAAGCTCTATCGAATAATCACAAGGACTCTCATCACAATTTTCGCCGCCGTCCGTAAGCAGAATAATATGTTTTATCCCGTCAAGCCCCTCTAAATCTTTTTTTACCGCTTGTTTTAAAGAATACGTAATCGGCGTCATACCTCTGGGTCTTAATTTTGTCATTTCGCTAAGAATTGTATCTGCATTTGCAAACCCTAACGGCGTAATTAATTCCGAGCTTCTGCAGGCATTGTACGCAAGAAGATTACACGTATGGCCGTAAACCCTTAAACCGACCTTCGTCTGCGGAGAAATTTCCGGAAGAATACGCGTCATCATCTCTTTTACAAGATTAGCCTTGGTTTTGTGCTCCAGATATTCTCCCATACTGTTAGAATAATCAACTACAAAAAGAAGCTTGTCGCCGCTGTTTTTGTAATCATAATTTTCAGGAGTATAAACCTCATACGCAAACACCGGAATTATTGCTAAACAAAATAAGAACAAAAATTTCTTCATACTATAGCTTAGCCCGATTTTAGGGATAAAAATATTGCCCGATTTGATATAATATTAGACATATGCTGTTTAGGCTGTTATAATTTAAAAAAGGAGTTTAGATGGTAGTAGGTACAAAACAGAGAAGCGAAATAAAAGATTTTGTTGAATACTGGAAAGATAAAGGTTACGAAAAGGGCGAGAGCCAAAAGTTTTGGATTCAGCTTTTGAGAGATGTTTTGTGCATTGAACACCCAGAACAGTTTATTTCTTTTGAGGATAAAGTTCACCTTGACCATACGAGTTTTATTGATGCATATATTCCTTCAACAAAAGTTTTGATTGAACAAAAAAGCTCCGATAAGGATTTGTATAAGGCTATTAAACAATCCGACGGAAGCTATCTCAACCCGTTTCAGCAGGCAAAAAGATACATAACGGAACTTCCAGTATCACAGCACCCCAGGTGGGTTGTCACTTGTAATTTTCAAAAGTTTTGTGTTTACGATATGGAACGCCCAAACGGCGAACCGCAGGAAATTCTTCTCAAGGATTTGGAAAAAGAATATTATCGGCTTGATTTTTTGATTAATCAGGGAAGCGAACACCTCAAAAAAGAAATGGAAGTTTCAATAAAAGCCGGCGATATTGTAGGGCTTCTCTATGATGCATTTCTGAACCAGTATATAGACAAGACCTCTGAAGAAACGCTGAAGAGTTTGAATATTCTCTGCGTAAGACTTGTTTTCTGTCTGTATGCTGAAGACGCGGGAATTTTTAATAAGCACAACCAGTTGTTAGATTACCTGTCACATTTTGAAACAGGAAGAATGCGAAAAGCTCTTATTGAATTATTTGAAGTTTTAAATACCAAACCCCAAGACCGTGACCCGTATATGGAACCCGAGCTTGCGGAATTTCCTTACGTAAACGGCGGGCTGTTTGCAAATGAACATATTGAAATCCCGAATTTTACCGACGAAATCAGAGATTTGCTCCTTAATAAAGCAAGCGCGGATTTTGACTGGTCGGATATAAGCCCTACAATTTTCGGTGCGGTGTTTGAAAGCACACTTAATCCCGAAACCAGAAGAAAAGGCGGTATGCACTATACTTCAATAGAGAATATCCATAAAGTAATCGACCCTCTTTTTATGGACGAACTTAATGAAGAATTTGAAACAATAAAAAAACTTCCCCAAAATAAAACCCGCGACAAGAAGCTTGCAGAATTTCAAACAAAAATTGCAAATCTGAACTTTTTGGACCCCGCCTGCGGAAGCGGAAACTTTTTGACGGAAACATATATTTCATTAAGAAAGCTTGAAAACGAGATTTTATATGAGCTTTACCGCGGCCAGATTACCATGGGTGCGGTCACAAACCCCATAAAAGTTTCAATCGGACAGTTTTACGGAATAGAAATCAATGATTTTGCGGTAACTGTTGCAAAAACAGCTCTCTGGATAGCCGAATCCCAGATGATGAAAAAAACGGAAGATATTGTCCACATGGATTTGAATTTTCTTCCGCTAAAAACATACGCAAATATAGTAGAGGCTAACGCCCTGCGGATTGACTGGGAAGACGTAATCCCGAGGGATAAATGTAATTATATTATGGGTAACCCGCCGTTTGTGGGAAATAAATATTCAAATGCTATACAAAAACTGGACATGGATATGGCTTTTAATGAAAATAAAAATATAAACTATAGAACTTTAGACTATGTATCCTGTTGGTATATAAAAGCTTGTGATATGATGTCTGGTACACAAATTAAATCCGCGTTTGTATCTACTAATTCTATTACGCAGGGCGAACAAGTTTCGATCTTATGGCAACCTCTTTTTAATAAGGGAATATGCTTTAATTTTGCATATCAAACTTTTAAATGGGATAGTGAAGCAAACTCACAAGCCCATGTACATTGTGTCATTATAGGATTTAGTTATATTAATAGTAGAATAAAACATTTATACTTAGGGGATAGAATGCAACTTGTTGACAATATTAATGCATATCTATTAAATGCTCCTAATATTTTTATTTTAAACACAAATAAGCCCATAGATAATAGAAAGAAAATGATAGCTCCAAATAAACCTTGCGATTATAACAATTTGAAAGTGGAGGCGGGAGAATATGAAGACTTTATTAAAAAATGCCCGCAATCTGAGAAATGGTTAAAACGTATGGTTGGGGCGCAGGAATTTATAAATAATAAGAAAAGATATTGTTTGTGGTTGGTAGGATGCACTCCGAAGGAATTAAAATCTATGCCAATGATTTTAGATAGAGTGAACAAATGTAAGGAAGCTAGAATTAAAGCGAATACCGCAGAATCTCTCAAATTAGCCAATACTCCGGCTTTATTTAGAGAACAAATTAATCCTAATAACTATCTTTTAATACCTTGTGTTTCTTCAGAAAAACGAAAGTATATACCAATAGGTTTTTTAGATAAAGAAACAATACCAGTCATGGGTACATTAATTATACCTGATGCAGACTTATATTATTTTGGTATTTTAACCTCTAATGTCCACATGGCCTGGGTGGGAGCTGTATGCGGAAGATTAGAGATGCGTTATCGTTATTCAAATACAATTGTTTACAACAACTTCCCGTGGTGTAATCCGACAGATGAGCAGAAGGCAAAAATAGAAAAGACTGCACAGGAGATTTTGGACGCACGGGCTTTGTATCCCGATTGCTCGCTTGCTGATTTGTATGACGATTTGACAATGCCCGTTGAACTCAGAAAAGCACACCAAGAAAACGACAGGGCAGTAATGGAAGCCTACGGCTTTAAAAAGAAAGACGAAACCGGCAAGCTGCGCTGGCTCACCGAATCCGAAACCGTCGCCGAACTTATGAAGATGTATCAGGAGTTAACCAAATAGTAATCATAAATAATGAGAGCCAACTCAATTAAGGTTGACTCTCGGCTTGTTCTTTTGTATCTGAGGAATGGCTCTAGTCCACCTGCGCCTCATTGACTAAGGATACACTAATATTATATATGTTTTCATATATCTGTCAATTGAGGCACTACTGTCCGAGATAATTTTATAAACAACCATCGTATACTATTACATATTTGCATTTGCGAAATATTACAAAATGTTTGGATATAAAATGACCCCTCACCAGAATTTCTAAGTTTCGCCTTGAGGCTCAACTTGAAATTCTTCCCTCTCCCGCAAGGGGCGAGGGGACCGCCACGCCCAGCGTATAGATTACCCTCCCCTTGTGGGAGGGTCGAAATCTTTGATTTCGGGGAGGGGTCAATACAGTTCATGGAATTATATTTTTAATATCTGGGCCTCCATTTGACGTCAAATCATGCTTGCAATATGATTTTTGTATTATGAATTACGATTTTAAACAAGCCGAAAAATTTTTAGAAAAACAGTTTGAAGGGGTAAATGACATAAGAGACTTCAATCAGCGTAAAGTCTTAAAGGCGTTTTATGATAACAAAGTAGCGCCGGAACATTTTTATACCGTATCCGGTTACGGTCATGATGATTTGGGGCGGGAAGTTCTGGACAGGGTTTTTGCACAGGTTTTTTGCGCGGAAAAAGCGCTCGTAAGAATTCATTTTGCCTCAGGCACGCATACGCTTGCCTGCGCCTTATTCGGGAACTTGAAATACGGCGACAAGCTTCTATCTATCGCAGGAGCTCCTTATGATACAATGCAGGAAGTAATAGGAACTGCAGGAGATGAAGAAACCAAAAGGGCTTCGCTTATCGGAAACGGCGTTCTGTACGATGAAGTTCCGCTTATTAATGGCATGGAAATAGATTTTGACCGAATTGAAAAAATGGTTGATAAAACAGTCACAATGGTTCTAATCCAGCGCTCTAAAGGGTATTCGACAAGAAAATCGCTATCAATGGAAACTATTGAAAAAATTTGTAAGATTGTAAAATCTAAAAATCCAAATTGTATTTGCTTTGTAGATAATTGTTACGGCGAATTCGTCGATTCTCGTGAACCTTTAGAAGTAGGAGCCGATTTAATCGCGGGTTCTTTAATCAAAAACCCTGGCGGAGGAATAGTGGAAGCCGGCGGTTATATTGCGGGAAAAGAACTCCTTGTCGAGCGTTCGGCTAATCGTCTTACGGCGCCCGGAATCGGCTCGGAAGGCGGTGCGATGTTTAATCAGCACAGATTAATATTTCAGGGCTTGTTTATGGCGCCATCTGTAGTTGCTGATGCCGTAAAAGGTGCGA
>CALUQF010000020.1 GCA_944322835.1 Candidatus Gastranaerophilales bacterium
GTAATGTGTTTATTAAATTGTCGTTATTAACTTTTGTCATGACTTGTCCTTTTCCCTAAAACTTGTGAAACTATAAAATTGCTTAACCTTTGAGGTTTTGTTTACAAACTTTTACACAAGTCCCAGAGAGCAGACAAAACCGAAAGGTTTTAACTACCCTATATCTACTAAATAAAACGGCGAAAATACGGGCAGTTAAACTAACCCGCGCCACCAACTTCTATTTAGATTTTGTAGTAATATATTTTTCATAAATATTTCCTTGTATCGATATATCGATACAAGGAAAGTATAACTTATTCATATTTTTTTGTCAAGTTTGTCATTGTCGTTAGCCAAATCCGGTTTTATTATTTTATCAGTATTTTTATAGCTTCAATAGCAGTTTTAATTGCAGAATCTGTATCATGTACAACAGGGTTATCCATACCCTGTTGCTCTCTTTCCTGATTTGCTACGACCAAAAATATTGAACCCACTTTAACTTTCAAGTAACTTCCTACAACAAAAAGAGCTGCAGATTCCATTTCAGAGGCTAAACATCCAAGTTTAAGCCAAGCATTCCATTTATTTTTTAATTCATAACTTACCGGCATTAAATCAGGACTATGCTGGCCGTAGAAGGAGTCTTTACATTCTACAATCCCGACATGGTAAGGCATATTTAGTTTTTGGGAAGCTTCTATCAAGGCTGTCGCTATTTCATAATTTGCGACAGCAGGAAATTCCACCGGAGCATATTCTTTTGTAGTTCCTTCCATTCGTATTGCACCCGTTGCTATTACCAGATCGCCGCTTTTTACATCTAAATCCATACCGCCGCATGTTCCGACTCTTATAAAATATTTTCCCCCTATTTTAGTGAGTTCTTCTAATGCTATTGCTGCAGAAGGTCCGCCTATACCGGTAGAAGTGACGCTGATTTTTACGCCACTTAAAAACCCCGTGTATGTGGTAAATTCCCGTTTGTCAGCGATAAGTTTTGCATCATCAAGATATGCAGCAATTTTAGCACATCTTTTGGGATCTCCGGGAAGTATTACATACTCTCCTATATCACCTTCTTTTAAACCAATATGGTATTGTTTCCCATCAGTTGAGTATTTCATTAAAAATCTCCTTATTAATATATAGCTTATTTTACTTTATTTGTATGATATTAAATTCACTATCCCATTCAATTTCACCAACAAAATCCAGATTATGATAGTTATAAATATTTTCAATGTATTCCGGTTTAAACAAACCCTTTTTTGCAAGAATTTTGATTATTTCCGGCAGAAGCTTTGTGCTTCCTGCAATTGTACCATCTGCAGAAGTGGCTCTGTTACCGTCATAAAAAATTTTTGAATCAGCAAATGTTGTCTCTTTTATATCACTGTATGTTATAGGAAGCGCATCACTTACAAGGATTACTTTATCTATAGGCTTTGCTTTAAAAAATAATTTTAATGCTTCATCGCTTACGTGGATACCATCTGCAATAATTTCCGCAAAAACGCTGTCCTCAATAAGCGCGGATAAAGCAGTAGAAGCTCCTCTATGTGTTACAGGTGACATTGCATTAAAGGTATGTGTTGCGCCGTCAATGGTACTATTGAATCCGCCTATGCAATGTCCGGCCTGAATTTTAACTCCCTTAGAGTGTAAATACTCAATCAATCCCCCGTCCAGTTCAGGCGCAAGAGTAACGATTTTTATAAAATCATCTTCAATTTTTTGATAATTCTCAACTGTCAAAGGTAAAAAGTGTTCCGGATTGTGAATCCCTTTTTTCTTAGGGTTAATAAATATACCCTCAAGATGAATTCCTAAAATTCCTCTGCACAATTTGGAAGCCTCTTTAATAATACCAATCTGGCGTTTTGTATTTTCAATGGAATCAGTAACAAGAGTCGGGAAAAAACCGCCGATTCCAATCTCTCTAAGCTTGGAGGCAAGTTCAATAATTTCATTTACCCCGGCTTTATTAAAATCAACGCCGTATGCACCATGAAAATGCTGTTCTATTAATAGAGGAGTTTTCATTTTATCCCTCGCCAAAGATTTCTCTTACCTTTTCTCTGTCATCAAAATGTATTGTCTCATCTGCAAGAATCTGATAATCCTCGTGTCCTTTTCCTGCCACAAGCACTACATCTTTTTCACCGGCTATTTTATGAGCTTCTTTAATCGCGAGCTCTCTATCAGGTTCTACAATAACATCATTTACGCTCTTAAACCCTGCAAGTATATCCGTAATAATTTGCTGCGGGTCTTCAGAGCGCGGGTTGTCGCTTGTTACAATAACTTTATCAGCAGATTCTTCTGCAATTCTCCCCATCTTAGGTCTCTTTGTAGCGTCTCTGTCACCTCCGCAGCCGAATATACAAATAAGTTTTCCATCGCTTGGAGTAATATCTCTTGCTGCTTTTAGAACATTTTCAAGTCCGTCAGGGGTGTGCGCGTAATCTACTATAACAGTCGGCTTGTTAGTTATTATTTCAAATCTTCCTGCAACACCGCCCATTCCCTCAAGTGTTTTAATTGATTTTTCGATATCAAATTTTTGAGCGATTGCTGTTGTAAGTGCTGCAAGCACATTATAAACAGAAAACATTCCGTTCATTTTCAGGTTAACACGGTATTCTTTATCCTTGATAACACAAGTAAAAGATGCGCCGTCATGTTTAAATTCAACATCTTTTGCCTGAACATCAGCCGGCATGTTTATTCCGTATGTGTACAGATTAACCGTTGGAGAAATAACTTCCATAAATCGTCCTGCATACTCATCATCAGCATTAATTACTGCAAAATCACCGGATACTAAACCTTCAAACAGTTGTGCTTTTGCCTTAAAGTAATTATTCATTGTAATATGAAAATCCAAATGATCCTGCGTAAGGTTAGTAAGGACAGCTCCATTGAAGTCGCAATAATCGACTCTATGCTGTGCAAGCGCGTGAGATGAAACTTCCATTACAACATTTTTTATGCATTTTTCATTAATCTCATAAAAAATCTTTTGTAATTCCGGTGCCTGCGGAGTGGTATGTTTTGCATCGTGGTAGGTGTCTTTAGAGAAAAATTTATGTCCTAAAGTTCCGATTAAAGCACATTCTTGCTCCTGTGCTTCGAATAATTTTTGGATAAGATGTGTAACAGTAGTCTTACCATTAGTTCCGGTAACCCCAATTATATTAAGTTTTTTAGATGGTGATGAATAAAACAGATCTGAGATTTGTGCAATTGCCTCTGTCGTATCATCTACAACAATCTGCGGAATATCAAAATTCAGCCTTCTTTCGACCACACAAACCCTTGCTCCGTTAGCTGCTGCTTCTTCAGCGTATTCATGTCCGTCTACGTGCTCACCTGTCAAACACACAAAAATATCATTGGGTTGTGTTTTTTTAGAATTATAAGATATTCCTGCAACCTCTTCTGACAGGTCGTCCATATTAACAAGTTCTATATAAGTAATATTATTAACTAATGTGTCTAATCTCATGTTGTTATTCCTCCATTCCTGCCTTCAAATTTTCGGCCTTGGGCCTTGTAGGAAATTTATCAGGCTGTAAATTTAAAATATGTGATATTTGCGTAGAAATTTCTTTAAATATAGGTGCTGCCACTGTATTTCCCCAAATTTCTCCACCCTGTGCGGAATCCACTATAACATAAATCAGGACTTGCGGGTCAGATGAGGGCATATATCCTACAATAGAAGTATATAATTTATTAGTATATCCGGTTCCGTTTTCTTTTGGTTTAATTGAGGTTCCGGTTTTAGCAGCAATATTAAAACTGTCGGATTTAATCGGAGATTTTCCTCTGTTAATACTTTCTGTTAAGAGTTCTGTAACAGCTCTGGCATGCTCCGGTGTCATAACCGGTGTTTTCTTAATTTTTACAGCTTCTTCTTCAGGAGAGTACTTAATCACATGCGGTGTAATTCTTATCCCATCGTTTGCAATAGCTGCTACGGCGGATACCATCTGCATTGCAGTGACAGAAGAACCGTATCCGTAACCCATTGAAGCATGGTCAGAGCTATCCCATCTGGAAGGCGATTTCAAAAGCCCTACAGATTCGCCGGGCAGATCAATACCTGTTTTTTCTCCAAAGCCGAATTTTTTTAGCATGCCATAATATTCAAACCGGCTCATCATCTGTGCGACAATAACAGAACCTACATTGCTTGAATGTTCAAAAAGGTATACTAAATCAATCATACCGGGGTTTGGGTGTCTGTTGTAATCATAATTTTTTATTGTCCACCAGCCTACTTTAATTTTCCCGGTATCATTAACTTTAGTGTATTTATTAATTTTTCCAAGCTCCATGGCAGACGCAACAGTAATAATTTTAAAAGTAGACCCTGGCGGAAAAATGTCAGTTAAAGTCCAGTTTTTTATTTGAAAACTTGTAGCGCTTTTAAAATTATTAGGGTCAAAATAAGGATAAACTGCATAAGCTAAGATTTCCCCGTTTCTCGGGTTCATAACAATAACAGCACCTCTTTGCGCTTTAAATTTTTCAATTGCCTTCATAAGAGCTTTTTCGCAAACATGTTGAACGGCAGCATCAATAGTTAAAGTAACATCTTCCCCCTTAACCGGTTTTGTAGCGGCAACGGGGTCTGTTGTAAGGTCGTATATAACTTTTCCCTTTGGGGTAACTTCAATATCAGAGGATTTTGTAACACTTTCCAGTTTGTCTTTAGCGGTTAGTTCGACTCCAGATGCTACGTCTGCGTCAAAATTGTAATACCCTAAGACATGTGCAGCCAGAGTTCCCTGTGGATATGTTCTTATACTTTTTTTATCCATCGGGATTTCTCTCAAGTTTAATTTTGCGATTTTATCTCTTGTATGTCTGTCCACATTCTTTTTTAGAGATATTAAAGAAACGTCCTGCCTTAATTTTTCTGTTAAGTCAACCTGTGATATTTTTAATATAGGAGCAAGCATTTTTGCAAGTTCTTCCGGAGTATGGACAAAATCCTCTTTTCTTGCGAATATATCAAAATAAACAGTATCTGTAGCGAGTTTTATGCCATTTCTATCATAAATATCTCCCCGCATGACAAAGGAGCTTGCTCTTCTTTGGTTTTTAGCTTTGACTCTAAAGTGTCTTACATCTAATACCTGTACTGCAAATAAATAAATAATAAAGAGAAAAACAGCAATAACGAATCCCCACTGGAACCACATCAGGCGGTCGGAAAACATCTTATTTTTATTAATATCCCGCATACTTCTCCCCATAAAATAATAATATCACAACAGTTATATTAAATAAAGGCATGTCATGTTCAAGAATTAGTGTAAAAAATACACCGATTAGGTATTACCCTGTTGGACTATTTTTTAAGTGTATTTTTGACATTTTATCCCTAAAAGCTTGATTTTACTGGGTTTCATAAAACTTAACAAAATCTATTCGCCCCTCTTGACATTTCAATTTAAATGTTGCATAATGAAATTGTTGAATGAAGTGTAAATGAAACACTTAATTACAGCAGAAAGGTCACAGAGGTGATTAAAATGATGATTAACGCAATATCTAATATCAACTTTACACATAAAAATAATGTAGTATCTAAAAGCAACGATTCTCAAAATGCAATCCTTATGTTGAGAGATCCAAATGCTTCAATCAAGTTCCAACAGAATCAGGAATTTGCTCAAAACGCAGATTCTGTAGATACAAACCCTCTGAAAGCTCTCGGTTATAAATTATACAGAACTTTCAATATGATTCGTGAAAACGACCAGGCTCCGCAAACTGAAACTAAACAGTTTAGAGCAATTGCTTAATTTTTGATTTTAGTAACACACACACTTTTATTTTTAAAATCTATAATATAATACACACACATAATTCAGCGATAGTTTTTCTAAATTATCGCTTTTGCTTTAATTTAGACCAAACTGTGTTCTATAAAAACTGCTGTCAGCGATTTTTTGTTCAACAAGGTTGTTATTACTGTTAGATGCAAGATATAAACCGCTTAATTTATCAAGCCTTCTTGTAAGTCTGTTGTCCGGATAAGATTTTGAAGCAACTTTGAGTCTTGACCAGCAAGAAGCTTCTTTTTGTGTGGCAAGAGTTTCTTCTTCTAAATCAGCGCTATATCCGGTATGGTAGCTTTCATGAGCAATTAAGCACGCAATTTGTTCTGCCGGAGCATTCTTATACATTGAATTAATCAATATAACTCTTGTTCCGTATTTGTTATAAGTGCTTACGGCAAAAGTTTTGCTCTTGTTGTATGAAACCATTGAAAGGTCACTAAACTTGATGCGCATACCATATTTCTGAAGGTTTCTGAATACATCGGTATCGCCTGAACGCTCTAATAATTTCATTGCTGAAATAATTTTTGCATCTGATGAGAAATCAGTAACTCTGTATGCAAAAACCTGATTGCATGCTAAAAACATAAATGCCATAAACACTAATACAAACTTTTTCACGACCATTAGCTCCTAATCAACTTATTTATTTTGGATATTTGTGTTATCGGCTTTTTTTTGAAAAACTTTAGGGAAATTAAACGTATTGTTACAAAACTAAACAAATATTTACATAACTTAATATTCTGCTCCCAGAAAATGCAGTATTTGTAAGGGTTTTAAGGTTTGGAGAAATCTGGCGGACAATTTTTCAAGGTGAAATGTTTTTATATAAATGTGTGAAGTTTTTTTATGCAAATACGCTCTATATTTTATTAATATGAGACAGACAAATTCTCCGAGATAGTCATTACTGTCCGAGATAAATTTATAAACCGATATAGTATACTATTACACATCTGTATTTGTAGGATATTACCTAATGTCTAGATATAAAAAAGACCCATCACCCGATTTTTTAAGTTTCGCCATATGGCTCAACTTGAAATTCTTCCCTCTGTCTTGGATTTGCTCCACGCTCACAGAATTCCGCCTTTAAGCCTACTCGGCTTAGCCGGCTCCATCTGTTCGCTATCCGGACTATACTATTTACCCCCATTTACCCCCGTCCGTCCGCAAATCCGCTCCCGCACGGAGGTCAATCCGGCGGGGCGAGGTGACCGCTACGCCAGGTGTGGAGCCTGCCCTCTCCACGGGGGAGGGTAGAATTTCTTAGTGAACGTCAGTGAACTTAGAAATTCGGGTGGGGGCTGGGCTGTTGAGTATAAAGTATTGCAAAGTAAAAAGTGAAAGAGGATAAAATATATTAGAATGTGGTAAATCACAGATTTACCACATTCTACAAGACTTCGGGCGCTATTGCTTCCTCAGAATGACGGCACTCTGGGAAGTAGGACTACCATCTATTCATATTTTTCCCCGCCTTATGGAACTTTTTTGAAGAAGCCGAAAAATCTGCCATCACTTTAGGTACGACTCTTGGAACGACAGGCGTGCTGGGTGCTATAGGCGCTAAGTATCTTGGGCCTACCGGTTCACTTGTTGGCATGGGCCTGGGAGCAGTTACAGGCGCGATTGTGAGTAACGCTATGGATTAGGTTAATTCTTTTTCCTTAATGTATCTGGGTCTTGCTTTAACCTCATTAAAAATTTGCCCCAAATATTCGCCAATAATCCCTAGACAAAATAGTTGCAAGCCGCCAAAGAATGCCAAAAGTACTACCAGAGTAGCCCAGCCGCTTGGTGTGTTGTGCAGTAAATATTTTTCTATAACTACATCAACCGCCAAAAGACAGCTTCCCAGAACGGTTAAAACTCCGATTACCGCAATAATCCTGAGCGGAACAATGCTGAATGCTGTTATTCCGTTTAAGGCAAGGCTCGTTAGAGAAAAGAAATTAAATTTTGAAGAACCCAGGGCTCTGGGTTTTACATCAAAATGTACATAAGCAGTTTTAAGCCCTATTTCGTGAAAAAAACCTCTTAAAAATAAACCGGCCTCCGAATATTTTTCCAGAATTTCAAGCCCTTTGCTGCTCACGAGTCTGAAATCCGAATGGTTAGGGGGGATTTTTACTCCCAAAATATTCATAAGTTTGTAGAAACATAGGGCCGTATATTTTTTGAAAAATGAATCGGTTTTTCTATCGTTTCTGATTCCGGATACAATTTCAGCTCCGTTATGGTATTCATCAATAAATTTTTCTATAGCATTTTCGTCCTGTTGTAAGTCTGCATCAATTGATACAACGCAGTCGCAACCGATTTCTTTAACACCAAGAAGCCCAGCAATGAGAGCTTTTTGATTTCCGTAATTACGAATAAACTTTGTACCTTTTACTTTAGAGCCGTATTTTTTATGCAGCTCTTCTATAATCTCCCAGGTAGTATCTTTGGAACCGTCATCTACAAGATAAATATAACTTTCTTTGGAAATTTTATCTTTCTTAATAATCCCGTCTAATACATTCAACAGCGTTTCAACAGTTGACTTAACTACCAGTTCTTCATTGTAGCAGGGGATAATAATTGCAAGTTTTGTTTTTTTGCTTCTCATTGTAATCCTCTCTATATTATAATACAATAAATTACAGGAAAATAAAGGAGCAAATTTGCCTAGTAAGAAATTTATATTAAATGCAGATGATTTTGGAATGAGTGAAGCTTTTAATAGGGCAGTGCTTGAAGGGTATTCATCAGGAATTCTTAAAAGTGCAAGTCTTGCTGCAAACGGAGATGCTTTTGAAGAGGCTTGTAAGAAAATTATACCTGCCTGTCCTAATTTAGGAGTTGGAATTCATTTGAATATAATTGAGGGAAAATCTCTCTGTCTTGATTTGGATAGGCTTACGGACAACAACGGAAATTTTAATAATTCCTTTGGCGCTTTGCTTTTAAAATCTCTGAATACAAAGGATAATACTTTTTTAGAACAGGTAGAAAAGGAATTTAGAGCACAGATTGAAGAGATTTTAAAGTATACAAAAGTTGATCATATAGATTCACATGTTCATGTACATGCAATTCCGAGAATTTTTGATATTGTATGCAGGCTTGCAAAAGAGTACGGGATAACACAGGTTCGGACTCAATTTGAAAAACCTTATATGATTCCGGATGTTCACAGGCATTTAAATTTCAAATATCCCGTAAATCTTATAAAAGTTGCTCTTTTGAATTTCTTTACTTTAATCAATGAACATACTGTAAAAAAATACGAGCTCTCTACAAATGATTATTTAATAGGTGTTGCATATACCTCAATGATGAACAGTCTTGCAATATCTTACGGATTAATGGCAATAAAACAAGAAAATGCAGTGGTAGAAGCTTTGATTCATCCTTGCAGATATGAGGACGGGACTATAGATAATCATTTTACGGAATTTCAGATTACTAAGAATATGAAACTTAAAGAAAAAATAGAAAAAATAGGCTTTGAGATTACCAATTATGCTCAAAAAGATTAGCATTGCAGTTTTAATTCTCTTGTTTGTTATTTACACCTGTTTCTTTGTATTAGGAAACAAAGAATATTATGTGAAAGAAATTTTATCTCCGGCCGAAATTCTTCTGGATAACGGAAAAACCTATAAGATTTTTGATGCTGAAACCTTTGATGCAAATTTTAGCCAAAAGAATGAGAGATTAGCGTCAAAGCTTGGAATTAGCGAAGAGGAAGCTTTTATTTTAGGTAATTTAGGGAAATATTGGGCTGAAAATATTCTTAAAGGCAGAAATGTGCGAATTATTAATAAGGAGTTGATTTATTACAAATTCAGCTATAATACAAAATTCCATAATTCACCATATTGTATAACAAATGGAGAGCCCCAAAACAAATTTGCCTTTGAAAAGAATTTGAAATCTATAAGAAAAGCAAGCTATGGAATACTGAAAGGTAATGTCTTTTATCCTGTTAAAAAAGATTTTGCACAAGGTGATTTTATTTTGATACGCAAAAGCCACTATAACGTAATATTCCCGCAAAAACAGAATACTGCTCAAAAAACAACAAATATAAAACCTTATCTTTATATTAATAATCTAAAATTGATTGTTTCAGATATGAGCAGAAATTTAAAACCGGACAGAAACTGTAAAGAAGAAATTTGTAAAGAGATTTTGAATCATATTGAAAGAGCAAAAGAAACAATTGATATTGCAATTTATGGTTATTCTTCAACCCCTGCAATTGAAAATGCCATAAAAGATGCTATTAAAAGAGGGGTACAAATAAGACTTGTATATGATTTGGATTCCAAAGGCGAAAATATTTATTCCGATACATCTAAATTTGTTAATCTTGTCACGAATAATATTTCTGATAAAAATTCCGGCATGGTTAATAATATAATGCATAACAAGTTTTATATCTTTGACGGGAAAATTGTTATTACAGGCTCCGCTAACCTATCTCACACAGACATGTCGGGGTTTAATTCAAATAATATCCTGGTGATAAATTCCCATAAAGCTGCCGAAGCTTATCAAAAAGAGTTTGAACAAATGTATGCCGGAAAATTCCACAAGGATAAGTCATCTTTTGAAAACAGGATTTTTGATAATATAGAGATATATTTTTCTCCGCAGGACAAACCCCTTACAAATGCAGTAATCCCAAGGATTAAAGAAGCGCAAAAATATATCTACATTCCGACATTTTTTATAACCGATTATGAAATAGTTTCAGAACTCATAAATGCTAAAAAGCGCGGAGTTGATATTAAAATAATTTTAGATGCCTTGAGCGCATCCAGCAAATATTCAAAGCATGAACTGCTCAGAAATGCAGGAATTTTGGTTAAGACAGAAAATTTTGCGGGGAAAATGCACGCTAAAACAATTTTGATTGATGATAAATATTTGATAATAGGCTCAATGAATTTTTCGAACAGCGGGAACACCAAAAATGATGAGAATTTAATCGTTTTGAAAAATAGAGAAGCCGTAATATTTTACAAAAATATTTTCTTGGATTTATGGAATAAAATACCGGATAAATGGCTTAAATATAACGTACGCTCAGAAAGCAAAGATTCTATTGGTTCTTGTTCGGATGGACTTGATAACGATTATGACGGTCTTATAGACTCTGCCGATGACGGGTGCAAAGAAATCAAAAACAAATAATAAATATCTGGAGATAAAAATGTCCTCTTTCTCGAGTCACGTAGGTTGGGTGAAACCCAACAAATAAATTGATTGTGTTATTTTTATTATGGAATATGTAAATTATAATAAATTGTTGGGTTTCACCCAACCTACTCTGTGAGCGTGGAGCAAATCCAAGACAGAGTCGAAATTTTTGATTTCAGGGAGGGGGTTTGTACAAATATTGAGCTATTATTTTTTACTCCTAAAATTTATCTTGGACAGTAGTTGGTGAGTCTGAAGAATCCCGGGTTTTATTCAATCTATAAAAGTTAATATTTAGATTATTCATCTAGCTTAATATAATTTGTATCCCATCTTAAGTCAATATACTTAACCTTTTTGTTAAGCATTTTTACTTGCGGGAGGAGCGAAGGAATTCTGTGTATTTTATCAAATGTTCCTGCATTAAAACTTCCGAGCCTTATATTAACTGTCGGAATCTTAACATATACGTCTTTCGGGTTCCTGTAATCAATATACTCAACCTGTTCGCCAGAATCCATCTCAACAGTTGCGGCTAATTTTTTGAAATTTGTAACTTTTTGTTTATCCCAGTTTCTATAATCGTCACCGCTTCCGTATGTTATGACTTTGACTGTTTTGAAATCATCAATAGTTGACATATATTCACGCCCAATCAGCTTGCCGTCTATTGAGAAAAATGCAATTGGCGGAACATCAATATCAGGTGAAATTGTAATAGCAGGAGTTCTTTCAATTATAATTATCTGTAATCTTGCTGGGAACCAAAATCTTCTTATATAAACATCTCTAACCGGTTCAAGTTGTTTTATACTTTTTTTAAGATTATCGGTTTTTACAAGGAAAATCGGCTGCAAGGGAACCTGATTTCTTCTTAGTGCTGCAAGAATTTTTTGGGAAGGAACAATTCTGTTATTAACAATCTCAAGCGCCGGACTATTAAGGCTGTCGAATGCGTTTGAATGCAAACGCCATTGGGGCATTTTTAAAATAACAAAACAAAGTGCTGCCAAGCTTACTATAAGGAATAATTTCCAAAACGCACGCAAACGGTTAAGCCTTCTCTGCGACTGCCTAATCTTCCTCTGCATTCTTGCCTGCTGCAAGCGCCTATTTTGGTGGTATTTTGGGTGTTCCTCATTAGACATTATTTATTCAAACCCGCACTGTTGAGTATCATTAAAACAAGATTGTCGTAATCTATCCCGCCGGCTTTTGCCTGTGCCGGCAAGTCGCTCGTGTCTGTCATTCCCGGATTTGTGTTGATTTCCAAGAAATATGGTTTATCATCTTTTACCATAAAATCAACTCTTGAAACTCCAGAGCAGCCCGCGGTTTCGTGAGCTTCTACCGCATATTTTTGCGTAAGTTCATACGCTTCTTTTGATAAACCTGTTGCAGGAACGATAAACTTTGATAAACCTTTTGTATATTTTGCATCAAAGTCATACCATTCGGTCTCTGTTCTAATCTCAAGAATTTCTGTAGCAAAGGCCTTGCCGTCTTTTTCCAGCACGCCTACTGTTACGAAAAATCCGTCAATAAACTCTTCTATCAAGACATCTTTGTTATATTTTCTTGCTTTTGTGACTGCATCATACAGTTCCCCGTCACAAATAACCTTTGTCATACCATAGCTTGAGCCTTCAGAAACCGGTTTTACCATTAAAGGATATTCTAAATCCATTACTTTCTTTACAGGATCTTCATCATAATGAACATAAACTGACTTAATCAGCGGTACATTAGAGTTTTTAAGAACACGCTTTGTGTATTCTTTGTTCATACAAATAGCGCTCGACATTACGCCGCACCCCGTATAAGGTATTTTCATTATCTCTAAAAGCCCTTGTATGCAGCCGTCTTCGCCATATTTGCCGTGAAGAATATTATATGCATAATCAAAACCCTTTAAGTCCTCTGCAACATTTGGCCCGACATCTACGAGCACGGCATTTTTATAGCCCAATCTATGCAGCGCGCCCAGACAATTTTTCCCTGAACGTAGTGAAATCTCTCGCTCTGATGACATTCCGCCGCATAAAACTGCTATTTTTGCGTCTTTGTCTTGTATAGTATATTGCATAATTCTTCCTCTTTTTTAGTTTTATTTCCTATAAATATAATTTCAGGCCTTAATTCAATAGTATACATATCTTTTACTGCCTGATACATTTTAACCATCATCTCAAGCACATCTTCCGATGTCGCATTGCCTTTATTAATTATAAAATTAGCGTGTTTATCCCAAACTTTTACATTTGGCATCTCAAAACTTTTTGCTCCGGCTTTATCTAAAAGTCTCCCAGCCGAGTCATTTTCAGGGTTTTTAAAAACACTTCCGGCGTTAGGATTTGCTAAGGAAGGCTGGATTGTTTTTCTGAAAGTAAGATTTCTATCCATGAGTTCTTTTATTGTCTCAATTGGTTGTTTTGTTAATTCAAATTCTGCGGATAAAAGTATATATCTTCCATCATAGAGCATTGAGTGTCTGTAAGAAAAATCCATCTCTGAATTTTGTTTGAAAACAATTTCTTTTGTTTCTTTATCAAACAAGCAGGCTGACACCAGAACATCTGCAATACATTGTCCGTGGGCGCCTGCATTCATATATACAGCCCCGCCTATTGTCCCCGGAAGACCGATTAGGAATTCTAAACCGCTTAAAGAAGCCTCGCTGACCTTTTGCGAAATAAGAGGATCTTTTACTCCGCATTCCGCGTAAACCTTTGTTCCTCTTATTTCAAAATTTTTGAGCCCTGTTGTAATAACTATATTGCCATCAAATCCGTTAGATGAAAATAAAACATCTGAACAACTTCCAAGGATAATATAATTATCCAGAGTTCTTAAAAGTTCTGTTAATTCCTCTATTTTTTCCGGAATATAAAGCTTTTTTACTTTACCTCCGATTTTATATGTTGTTAAATTTTTGATTTCAAAATTATCTCTTATTTCCAACGCAGCCCGCCTTTTCTAAATTTTTCCCCAGAGCAGTAATTGTACCGGCTCCAAGTCCTATTACTATATCATTTTTTTTCAAAGTTGGGAATAGTTTATTTGCAACATCTTCCATATTTCCTGAAATATATTCAGCACCTTCTAAATCTTTCGCGAACTCTTCTCCTGAAATCCCGTTAACAGGGTCCTCAGAAGCCGCATAAACATCAGTTACAATAATCCGCCCCGCATTTTTTAAAGCATACTTAAACTCATTCCACAAAGCCTTAAGTCTTGTATACCTGTGAGGCTGGAATACTGCAACAATATGTTCTTTGCCAAATTTAGAGCCGGCTGCCTCAAGAGTCGCTTTGATTTCGGTCGGGTGATGAGCATAATCATCATAAACCGTTATACCGCCTATTTCTGCAACTTTCTGGAAACGTCTGCCCATTCCTGTAAATTCATAGAAATATTTTGCAAGGCTGTCTATATTTACCCCTCCTTCATTTAAGGCTGCAATAACAGCAAGAGTGTTATAAACATTATGAACTCCGGGAAGCTGAATCTTTATATTAGCAAGCAGCTGCTCTTTATGATAAACATCAAACGAAGTTTGTTTTGGAGTATATTCAATATTTTTAGCTGTATAATCAGCCGCATGGAGCCCATAGGTTATGAAATCTCCTGTCAGAAATCGTATCCCTTCATCATTATTATTTACAATAACTTTTTTTGCCTGAGATACAGCCTTATCAAAAGTTTTGACTAAATCAATAATACCGTTTTTATAGAAATCAAGATGATCTTCTTCCAAATTATTAATTACAAGAATATCAGGATAATATTTTACAATTGTTCCGTCGCTTTCATCTAATTCTGCGATAAAATAATTACCTTTTTTATGCTGTGCATTTGTATTAATCTCCGGAATAATACCTCCGTCAACAAAAGACGGTTTGAGTCCGGCTTTTTCGAGTACAAAAGACGCGAGCCCGCTCGTTGTAGTTTTACCATGTGTTCCGGAAAATCCTATAAAACATTTACCCTCTTTTTGTGCAGTTAGAGCAATTTCTTCCAACAAGTCTGAACGGTGGAAAATTTTGAGTCCGAGCTCTTTTGCTCTGATAACTTCCGGATTATTATCCCTTATAGCGCTGCTTTTTATTATAACTGCATCTTCCGGTACATTGTTTTTATCGTGTCCTATAAAAATTTTTGCACCCAAATCCCTTAGCTTATCTATATATTTGCTGTCAGCTATATCAGAACCTGAAACAGTGTGCCCGTCTTCCAATAAATACTTGGCAAGCCCGCTCATTCCGATACCGCCGATTGCTATAAAATGATATTTTCCCATAACCTCTCCAATTCCTGAAATAATTATATAATAAAGAAATTTGCTTTTACAATTGTTTATACTCCCAAAGTGTAAATGTAAATTTATGTAACAATTTTTCTAAAACTCTAAAGTTTTTAAAATAAATGCCGTTATTAGTATAAAAACTATTAAAGTATCAAAGCACAATAAGGAGGGCTTGAAATGGCAGAGATTAGCGGATTTAACCCAAATTTTCAAATAAACGGCAAGTATATTAGCTTTAAGGATATGGACCAAAATAAAGACGGAGTTGTATCTGAAGAGGAATATAATGCTGTATTGAAAGATATGCAGGCAGACTCTGTGGACATAACAAGTTCTGTAGATGAAGCTGACAAAACAGCTGATGAGGATACAAACGCTCGTTTTGAACAGGAAGTCAAAATGGAAGAAGCCCTTGATAATATAAAAAAACAAATTAGTGTAGATTTTTGTGGAGAGAATTCCAAATATATAGCTGATATTGCATTTGACCTGAAAGACTATCTGGAGGAGTTCAAAACATCATATACAGGCGATATTTCTAAGATGGCTGTTGCTTTTGAAGAAGCTTTGCCTGTTAAATATGAAGAACTTAAGGCCTCCTATTTGTCTAGTGATCCGCAAAATGTAAAATCACAAGTTCTTGATGGAATTATAGAAGGCTTAGCAGGCATATTTGATGAACAAAAGCTTCAAACCTTAGGTGAAATATTAGAAGCAGAAACCGATAAATTTATGGCTGATTATAATGGAGAAAACTTAGAAGCCGATTTAAAAGAACATCTTGAAGAATATATGAAGTCGGATTATGAAAAACTCGAGGGCTCTATTAGTGAATACCAAGAATTCGCAGATTCTTTAGCAACATATATTGATTCCGGGGAATTTGAACAGCTGAAGGATGAAGCGAAAAAATTGTTGCAGGAAGCGCTTGATAAAGGTATTACATTAGAAAGTTCAGGTATTGCTATAACAGACAGTACTTCTTTGGAAAACTTCATCGCAGGCATGAATGACGCACAAGAGCTAAAAGAAAGTATGGAAAACCTTATACAAAGTCTTAGCAAAGAAACATTATTAGAAAAAATTTCGGCCGGTAAAGTTGCAGATGATTCCGTCGTCGAAGAAGCTCCTGCTGAAACAGAAGAAATTTCATACGATATTTATCAGGTTAACCCAGAGAGTATTACAGATAATTTTAGTAAAAAAGTATTTACGTCTGCAAATGATATGAAGAAAGAATTACTACGAGATACAATAAAAAATCAACTTAAACTACAAATTACAGAACAAATGGCAGCTAAAGGCTTGTCTTTTTCAAACATAGAAGCGGTCTTTAATAATACATACAATGAATCTGTAAATGAATATGTAGATAATTTAGTTGCCAATAGTTGCACAAATAAAGGTTCAATCATATCGGGTTTAATTAATTCTATCACATTAAACAAAAATAAAAATTTAAACGATTTTATACAATTATTTAATGATAATATGATCAAAAATCTTGAAGAAATGAATCAATCTAATACAGACTTTGATATACAAAATATTGATATGACGACACCCGGTGCTATAAATATAGAGATTGGGAGCAGATTAAGAACAAAAATTGGTTTTAGAAAATTTAAACCTCAAGTTGAAGCTGAAGCTCAAAAAATGTGTCAGGCTAATAATGTTACATATGATAGTACTATTTTTAATCAAATATACGAAAAAGTGGTAGATAGTGATTTTAATGGGGTTGAAGAATTCTTGATTAACTTCAAAGCAGAATATTCTAACTGGGTATACAGTAACAAGCCGGCTTCTACTGCCGATAATGCAGAAAATACTGATAGTAATGATACTACAGATTTATCTATTTATCAGGTAAATCCAGATTCAATAGCAGCACTTAAAAATGGTAAGGATGTATTAGGAGAAGAAGGAGTCGTAGTTATATTGAAAGATGTTATTATTGTTAATCAATTTAAATCGCAAATAATGGATCAGATGGCTGCACAAGGATTATCGTTTAATGATATAGAGACTGTCTTTAATAATGTATACAATGATTCTGTAAATGAATATGTGGGTACTATGAATTTCCGCAGGATTATACCTAATCTTGCATCTTCAGGAACAATAGGTCATATTAATATGCAAGATTTTATTCAAATATTTAATAACAATATGGCTAAAACCATTGAAGAAATAAATAAATCTGATACAGACTTTGACATACAAAATATTAACTATTCTGGCTCTAAAGCAAGTTCTATAAAATCTGGACACTGGGGAAACCACATCATACTAAATGGAGTAAGAGCTTCTGTTGAAGCAGAGGCAAGAAGAATGTGTCAAGCTAATAATGTTACTTATGATAATGATGTATTTAATCAAATATACTGGGGGACAGAAGAGAATACAGATTATAATGGTTTAAAAGAGTTCTTAATAAACTTCAAAACCGAATACTCTATCTGGGTATATGATCAAAAAACAGAATAATATTAAAGAGCCGGCTTTGTAAGAAAACTTACAATTTTCCCGCCATAGTTCTTTTGTTTAATTATTTCAGAACCTGTGAACTCCATAGGTTCTGAATGTTCTGCGATAAGAATCCGTCCTTTAGCCAGTGCTAAAACTTCATCATATATACCGCTTTTATAGGGAGGGTCAATATATACAACATCAAAAACTTCTTCATTTTTTGATAAGAATTTTAAGCTGTCACCAATCCTTAAATCCGGCTTTATGCCGAGCGATGCATAATTTTTTTTAATAATATCAGCAGCTTTTGGATTTTTTTCATAAACCCTAACTTTTTCAAATCCTCTTGATAAAGCCTCAAGCCCCATTATTCCAGAACCGCCGAACATATCCAGAAAACTTTTGCCCTCAAATTCTCCAATAATTGAATAAAGAGTATTAAAAACCCCCATTCTTACTTTTGAAAGAGTGGGTCTTGTTATACTCTCATCCGGAACAGAAATCTTTCTTCCTTTATATCTGCCTGCTGTTATTATCATAAGTCTAATTTTTCTATCTTGACATTAAACACACTTTCAATATCAATCCCGTTAAGAATACTTGTAATCAAATCTTCCGGAGTAAAATTCCTTTCAAGATGCGGTACAAGCCCTAGAATTTTCACATTTGTATACTCTTCTATAACCCTTGGAATCGCACTAAGAAGGTTTTTCGGGCAATCTTCCTGAATATTATTAATAACAACTCCTCTAATATCCAACCCTTTTTCCTGTGCTGTGTAGATAGAAAGCAAAGTATCGTTAATAGAATCGTCTCTAGGTGTTACAACAAAAAGAAGTGGTATTTGTAATTTTTTAATCAAATCAGCCGTCTGTACACCAGGTGCCAAAGGACTCATAATACCATAATCTCCGTCTAAAATGGTGCAGTCTGATACGCTGGTAATTCTTGTATATTCACTGTTAATAAGTTCAATATCTATAGGTTCATTTTCTATTTCAGCGGCTATTAAAGGTTCTAAATCAGATTTAAAGAGGTAGGAAAAATGTGTATCAATATAAGGGTCAATCGTCTTAATATAAGTCAAATCCGGTGATTGCATAAAACCGTTGTGTTCAATTCCTGCAGTTTGAATAGGCTTATAAACACACGTTGAATATCCAAGACTCTGCATCGTACCGGCAAGTCCAGCAGTAATAAATGTTTTTCCTTCTTTTTTATTAGATGATGTTACATACAATTTTAGCATATTATCTGTACCGTAATGTTTCTTGAACGCTGTTTATTGTCAAAATCAATAAGAATAACCTGCTGCCAGGTTCCGAGATTCAAAAGCCCGTCTTTCAATGCAATGTTAACTGAACTTCCGACAAGCGCGGCTCTAACATGCGCATACCCGTTACCATCATGCCAGATTTCATCGTGATGATATTCGGCTTCTGTAGGTGCAATTCTTTCTAGTGCGTCTTTTAAATCCTGAACAAGACCATTTTCATACTCAATTGTTGTAACTGCAGATGTGCTTCCCTGAACTGACACACACACCAGAGCATCCTTTAGTTCGTGCTGGTAAACACAATTCTGGACATGTTTTGTTATGTCAATAATGTCATTATGTCCTCTTGTATTAATAGTAAAACTTTCATTGATTACCGGCATTTTATATCCCTCTTTTAATTTCACTCTATTATTTTATATAATCCGGAAGCGTCCTGTACACTGACATTTCCATTTGGAACGACCAGAATTTCCACCTTCTCCGTTCGGTTTGCATATTCGATTTCTATAATATCTCCGGTTTTTAACTGTTTAGAAGGTTTGGCAATATTTCCGTTAACCAATACTCTTCCCATTTCAGAAACTGTATTGGCCACAGTTCTTCGTTTTATTAATCTTGATACTTTTAAAAACTTGTCTAATCTCATATTTCCTTAATAATTTCTTTTATTAATTTTTTAAATTTTTCTTTTGCCGTATTAGCCGCTAATATAACATCTTCATGAGAAAGCCCAACCGTGCTGACTCCGGCAGCAGAATTACAGATACAGCTAATTCCTATAACTTTCATTCCTGCCCAGGCTGCAGTAATGGCTTCTGGTACTGTAGACATTCCGACTGCATCAGCGCCAATTACACGTGCCATCCTAACCTCAGCCGGTGTTTCATATGAAGGACCTGTAAATGCCATATATACACCTTTTTGGAGGTTTATTCCAAGTTCTTCCCCGATATTTTCCGTTAATTTAACATACTCTTGCGTATACACATTACTCATATCAGGAAATCTCTCCCCCATGCTGTTATCATTTATTCCAATAAGAGGATTAACTCCCATATGATTAATATGATCAGTTATTATCATCAAATCTGCTGGTTTGAAATTTCCGTTCACCCCTCCTGCAGCATTGGTTACAATAAGGGTTTTAACCCCCAGCTTTTTCATAACTTTTACAGGAAAAACAACTTTTTGGATGCTATGTCCCTCGTAAAAATGGAATCTTCCCTGCATCATAACTGTATTCTTGCCATTTATTTTTGCAAAAACGAGCCTGCCTTTATGCCCGGATACCGTTGATGCTTCAAACCCGGGAATATTCGCATAAGAGATTGCATAATCACAATATTCGTCAGCTAAATCTCCCAAGCCGGAACCCAGAATTATACCAATTTCAGGTTTAAAATCTCCTAACTTACTGTTAATATATTCAACCGACTTTTCTAATATCATATATAAAATCTCCCGTATAGTATTTTATAACAAACAAAATCCCTTTACATTAAAAAGCACGAGGATTTTTACAAAACTAAATAAGTAATATTTAAGAAAAAGGACAGAAGTTTCTTTCTGTCCTAAAAACAGCCCGTGAGAGGCCAAAATTTTGTGTGAGGGGTAAATGTGTGAGGGGTAAATGTGCGAGAGGTAAATGTGCAAAGCGTGAGGAGTGAAGCGCTCCTCTACCTGCGGGAGAGGAGCAGCCGTGTTTGAGCATTTGGCGAAAACTACGGATGCGGTGAGGGGGCAACCCGTA
>CALUQF010000021.1 GCA_944322835.1 Candidatus Gastranaerophilales bacterium
GAATATCCAGATACTAATTTGCGTGTATTTATAAATCTTGTAAATACAACGGAAGCACCTCAATATGCGCTTTCTACCAATATAGAAACAAATGAAAATTATGACACGATAAAGCAAGCCCTGATAAATCAAATTTTGTTTTCAAAATTTAAACAGAACAATCTGGAAAAATTTTATTTAAACACCCCGCCTTATACATCTCAATCTCAATTAGTATCTACAGGAATGGATTATCCGCTACAAATAAGTAATATTCCGACTTTTAACACAATATTAACTTCTAATAATTTTTCAAAAGAAGAGCTAGATGCGGGAAAAAAAGAATTGATTAATTATTTAAACTCTGATAATTACAGTCAAGATAATTATTTAGCGCTGGCATTATATGATGAAAATATAAGTTCTAAAAAAGATACAATAGCGAATATAAATAAGATTACAATAGAAGATTTGAAAGACTATCACACAAAAGTATTACAAAATTCAAACATACAAGCAGCTTTAACCATTGATAAATCATATTTTGATAAGAACAAAAATGATATATTAAAAATACTTAATGACAATATTTCGGAAGGTTTCAAGCAAGAAGCGGAGAAAACAAAAATACAAAGTAGATTAAATAATAAGTTAAAAATAGTAAATAACAATGATAGTACAACAAAGGCCGATTATTTCGTCAATCCAGATGAGCTTAAGGATTATATAATATTAGATATTCTGCCTAAAATATTTTTAGAATATTCGGAAGATGAACAGAGTCGTTTAGATTCTTATATAGACAAACAGGCGGACAATTACCAAACTTCTGATATAGAGGCAAGAAAGTCTTATAAAAGAATCCGAAAAGAACACGAAATAAATTCTAACTTTATAACACTTTCCGGCGAACAGAACGTAAATTTTGTAAGAGAACCGCTTGAAGTATTTAATATTTCAGATAAAAGTAAATTACACGGTCATTATTATAGTATTTATTCGCCAAACAAGGGTAATGCTGAAGAATTAGCGAAAGAACAAAAGCTATTTTTTAATAGGCTGGCAAAAACCGATATATCAGAAGCTTTAGAGAGGATAAAGGAGAATTACAAATCTTATATCAAAACTGTGCTTACTGATGATAATTATATTAACAGCATGAAGAACTTGTATATGGCACAATTTAATACAGACATATTTAATATATACGAAATTATGGATTCTATAACTCAAGAAGATATAAAAGCATTTATCAATAAATATTTTATTAATCAACAACCTGTAGTAGAAATCGGAAATAAGGAATAGGGAAAAGGGGGAATTAGATAAAATTTTAATATATTATGAACTTTTGTAAATATTAAAAGAAAATTTGTCAAATTTTGAAATTTAGGTGATTTAATATTCATGTGTAGTAGTAATATTTTTACTATTTAAAAGGTTAGGGTATGATTAATCCAATTAATATAAGTACAAATCCAACATATTACAACAAAATGCCTGCAAAACAAGCGCAAGGGGGAAATACTACAAATCCAAGTTTTGAGCTTTCAGACTACAAAACAGGGCAGGCGATTTTGGCGCGTAATAATATTGCATTCCGGAATCTAGCAACTCCAATCGAAGTAACCGACAAATACAACAAAAAAATAGAAGGTAAAGACCATCTGGATTTACCAAACGTTCATATTTATGAGTATCCTGATACAAATTTGCAAGTATTTGTTAATGCTGACAAAAATATTATAAATAATTCTGACGCTATTTTAGATAAGCCTAAATATGCAGTGTTAATTGAAAATACCGATTATAAAAAACACAATTTAGTTTTTGATAGTTTAGTAAAATTTATCATGCAAGGAAGATTACCTCAAATAAATAGTGAAAGTTTTATTATAAGCTATTGTTCAGATTATAATAATGGTTTAGAAATCCAAAAGTTTAACAAAATTATTACTGATTCTAATTTTAGCAAGGTAGAGTTGAATAATGCTAAAGAACAATTGAAAAAATATTTAAATTCCGACGAGTATAAAAATAATGTTGGACAATTTTTATATAGAAAAGATGATTTAAAAACTAAAAATGAAATTTTAGCCGAAATTAATAATATAAAGCTGGAAGATTTAAAAATGTATTATAAAAATTATTTAAAACATTCTAATATTAAAGCTTTTATCACAATATCTAAAGATTATTTTGACAAAAACAAAACAGAAATATTGAAAAATTTAAATGAGGGTTTAAATTTTAAATTTATGAATGGAAACGAAACAAATATTATTCCAGAATTTATTCCAAACGAATCAAAAAACATTAATAATAACTCTGGAGTAGAACAAAGAGAATTGTTTTTTCCTATAAAGAATGGTGATTCAAGAGACTTTTTAATTGCCGAAATTTCGAACAACATACTAAATTCAAAAAAAGATTTCGGTTATTTAATACAGATTAACTATTTTTCAACACCTGTAAATATAAAAAATAATGTACCGATAAAATATCATAATACGCTTTGTATAATTCAACCTAAAAATCCAAATTTCAGTAATAAAGATTTTGAAATCACCTTTAAAAATGATTTAAATAAAATATGTAATGATGATTTATCTCAAGAACTTGATAAATTAAAAAGTTATTATAAAGATAAACTAAAGACCACATTTACAGGCGAACGCCTTGATTTAATCAAAAATTGGGAATTAATTTCATATCAGAGTGATATTTTTAAACTTTATGAAATCATTGATTCCATAAATCAAAATGATATAAAAGATTATTTAAAACAATATTTAGTAGAACAAGAGCCAGCAACGAAAGGAGAATTTAATAATGAAAATTGCTAAAATTAATATTAATCTTTTTAAACAAAGTGTTATAAAAAATATTGCACAAAAAACAATTAAACAAAAAACTGTAACAACATTACCATTTGTAGCTACTCCAATAGTTCTTTATAATCTTCGAGGTGCAAGAAATAGTTTATTAGAAACATACAAAAATAATGCAATAAATGAACAAAAACAACTTCTAAATAATGATAAAATTTCACGAACAACATATAATGATCGTGTTGAAGATATAAAGCAGTATTATGATAATTCAAAGAATTTAGATGAACATGTAACAGCACAAACAATTAAACAAGGGGAACCCTCATTTAAAGGTGATGATGATTATTCTGTTTACAGTGGTAGTAGCAGTAGTAGCGAAAATGATGATAGCTGTGATTGTGATAGTGATGACTGCTGTGACAGTGATAGCGATTCTGATGACTGCCTGTCAGCTTGTTCTTATTAATTAATTGGAATATAAATAAAATGAAAATAACAAATAACTACTCTGGTTCAATTACTAATAAAGCAAGAATCGTTGTGCTAAAAGACACTAGAAATAGTGCCATTGTTCTAAAACCCAATAAACATAGTCATAAGCATACAGGTATACTTAGTAAGCTTATGACAAAAATTATTAAACCTTATCTCAAACCTATATTAAAAGACCCTTCTTAATTATATGATTACAAGAATCAATTACATAGAATCCAATTTTACAAGACTAGACAGCTATACTAACAAAACAGTGCCGAACTTTAGAGGCAATGTCTCTATTGCGCCTAAGCCTTTTTTTAAATACTCAGAACGAATTTTAAATATGTCTGCAATAATGAAAAGGCTAATTTATAACCATGTTATTAATAGAGGAAATCAAAATAAACATAAAGAATTTTATAATAAAATAAAGACAGTTCCCATTGATTCATATGGTTTTATGCGATATTTTCATAATTATGCCAGAAAGTTTTGCAATAACAGGGAAGTCGAAATTAACTTAGAAAGTAATAGGTTATTGGACATTGCCAAGTCGGATGAGGCTTGTATTTTCATAATGAGTCATGAGAATGGGAAAAAAGATCCGGCAATGCTTGGCATTATTGGAACACTTTTGTCGGGTGCCTATATAAATTTGGGTAAAGCTGCAAGTTGTCCCAGAGCAAAGATTATTGTAAATGAAGATATATTAACGTGTATGAATAAAATGCAAAGGGCAATATATAAAAAATTTGGAGCTGTTGGTATAAATGCAAATCTTTTTGATGCCGGAAAAGGCAAAAATAAAGATAAAATGCATAAGATTATATCTGAATTTGCAGATAATAAAAGTCACGTTTTTATATTTCCAGAGGGTAAAATGGGTATGTTCAAAGCCTTAGATTTGAAATATAAATTTCAACCCGGAATAGCTGGTATTATAAGGAGTGCTTTAAAACAGAAGGAAAATGTTAAAGTTATACCAGTTGGGTTTGCTTATAATAGCAAATCGAAAAATTTTTTAGGAAGTATTTATATAGGAAAACCTGTTTGTTTCAAACAGGAGGGAGATTTCATCCGTGTTAACAATGCAAATATTGATTTATTGACAGCAACTGCCAATTATAAACAATATTTCGGTCTCAATGAAGAAAATCAAAGTTCAGTTAAGGTTATCAGTGAAAATGGGGTACCGATAAAAGGACGCGAACAAAATCTGTATATTGCTGGTATTCTCTGTGAAAATCTTAAAATATGTACAAATTTAGCAAAAAATCAAGTTCCAGAAAAATCTGCTGGGATAAATAATGTAATAAAAATATAATTATTATTAGCTTACCCCATTTTACCTTCCCAGAAGTGTCTGAGGGTGCGGGAGGGAGTGGATTCGGATTCGTAGATAAAAAGGCGTTTTAGGGGAGAGAGTTTGCGGTAGGGGCTGGATTTTATAAAGTTTGATTGGGGAAGAAGGGTGATTTTATCAAGGTTTTCGATTGTTCGTTTTGAAAGGTCGCAGGCTACGGCTTCAAACGGGGTTTCTGAGGCATAAGTACAGATTTTTTCAAGCATGCGGCCGTATTTTGCCCTGAAAGTTTCGAGTTTTGGAGGGGGTAATGTTTCCTCAAGCAGTTTTACAAGTTTTTTCCCGCCAAGTTTTTGGATTAGGTTTTGTTCGTGCACAGCGTGCAAAAATTCGTGCAAAATCGGCTCCAGAAAGAAATCCGTAGAAGAAAAATGCCGGTCAAAATTCTCGTCTGCCATTCTGTCTATTCTATCCCAAAACTCATTTCCGCCCGAATAGTTAAACCCTTTAAACTCATTGAAGAATATTGTTTTTTCCGGAGTAATCTTATTTTCGCTTAGGTACAGCTTTGTTGGAGCAAAGTTCAAAAAACCTGTTGCATTTCCCTCTTTTATATTCAGTTTCTTAAAGTCCTCTACAAAAACCCCGTTCGGGAATCCAAGATTGAGCCCGTATTTTTCATTCATAGATTTAATTATTTTCAGGCATTGGAGAGAACACCAGGCAAGAATTTTGTTTCCCTTAAAATCCGCTTCTATTCCATTATTCAAAAACTCGCGTGAAATTTTGCTTACATCAGCACTTCTAATTTCACTCTGCATTTTTGACGTAAGTCCTGCCTGAAAATTTGTATTTGTACTTTGTATTTTCATTTGTATATACCAAAACTGAACAAAATATTTTTTGCGCTTTTTTGTTCTAATATAAACATTTGTAAAAAAAGATTCCGATTTAGTGGAAAAACTTAAAAAAAATGTTAATATATGAATTAAAGGGATATGTTTTATGCGAATGTAAATTTTTTGTAATATTTAATCAATTTTTTTTATTTATCTGTTTTATAGTTTTTATAGTATGTAGGTGGATGCGTGAATAAAGAAAAAAATTTTGCTAAAAAACTTTCAATTTTTTCGGAATCGTCTCCTGTTACTTCCCCAATTTCACAGGAGAAGCTCGTATCAAAGGTTAATTCGCTAACCTTTAACAACTGTGCAAATTCTCTTTCAAATCCGCAAAATAAATCGTTTAATAATGAAAAAGGATTTACTCTCAACTATAAATCTGTCGTTGATGAACTCAATAAGATTTCGGGAGTATCTTCTCTCAACGAATTTTATACAAAGATTTATTCCATAATCAAACAAAATATAGATTCTCACTTTATTGCAGTCGGGCTTTTGAAAGAAAAATCAAACTGCCTGAATTTGCGTCTCTTAGACAAGCGCGGAAATGTTTATTCAACAAAAGTTTTCCTTAAGGAGACTGAAAACCCGCTTATTCAGGCTCTTAATGAAAAACAAATTATTTTTAAAGATGATGTAGAGTTTTTGAAACTCTCGTATTTTAAGAATTATGCCGTTGCAATATTACCTTTGATTTCGGTTAATAAATGTATCGGGGTAATGCTTATTGAAGATAATTATGCAAGGCAGAATATCGGTCTGTATCAGCTTATCGCAAACTATTCGGCTCTGTATTCGCACAACTTCGATTTGCTTGAGAGAAGTGACGCGTATGCAAATACAGACAACTTAACTCTTTTATATAACCACAGAGGTTTTCAGGAAATTCTTACAAATGAGCTTTCAAGGGCTCAAACTAACAAACAGCAGCTCTCCATAGTTATGATGGATATATGCAACATTACAAAAATCAACCGTGAACTCGGGCATGCAAAAGGTGACGAAGTTATCAAGATTGTTGCAGATAAAGTCCGTCAAAATATAAGAGAAGGTGATACGGCCGGGCGTTATGGCGGAGATGAAATTGCCATAATCCTTCCAAATACTTCCTGTGATCAGGCAAAATATGTTGCAGAATATTTAACGTACTCTCTTTCCTGCTGTTTTATTGATGACATAGGCCCTGTAAAAGTATCTGTCGGCGTTTCTACTTATCCGGACTGCGCAGATGACAAGGAAAAATTATTAATCCTTGCTGAACAAGCCATGTATATTTCTCAAGCTAAGGGCTACAAAGACGGTATGTCTGCAATTATTAGTTCAGCCGACTTCAATTTCTGGGACGATGCAGCTCTAAAATCATATGCGGAAGTTCTCGGGAAACGCCATGCACAGCTTGGAATAAACTTTGAAGAAGAACTTATTTCAAAGTTTAATGCAGAACATGCTATGCACGGCAACAGGATTTCAGAAATCGCGGCCTCTTTAGCAAGTGCAATTGATGCCAAAGACCCTTATACCAAAGGTCATTCTACCTCTGTTTCAAAATTCTCGGAAGCGTTAGCAAGGTCAATAAATCTTCCAGAAGAAGAAGTTGAACGCATTAAATTGGGCGCTCTCCTTCATGATGTCGGGAAAATCGGTATTCCTGAAACTGTATTGAAAAAAGAGGGCCCGCTTTCTGATGAAGAATGGGTTATTATGAAACAGCACCCGACCATTGGTGCGGAAAAAGTTTTGACTCCAAACCCATCATTGAGGGATTTAATACCGATTGTAAAATATCACCACGAAAGAATAGACGGAAAAGGTTATCCGGAAGGTCTTAAAAATGGAGATATCCCTCTTGCTGCAAAAATTGTAGCTATAGCAGATACCTACCATGCTCTAATAAGCGATAGACCATACAGGCGCGGTATGGAAATGGAAAAGGCGATTGCTATATTAAAAGAAGGTGCAGGAACTCAGTGGGATGAAGATTTAATCAGAACATTTATTCAGATTGCTCCTTCGCTTGGGGTATAATTATTTTTTAGCATACTTTAAAAATGTCTGAACTTTGGTCTGCATCATCTCTTCTACAATCTGCCATTGCCCGTTTGGCTGTTTTTGGACAATCATATAAGTCTTGAGTTTATAATTCTCTCCGGTCGGCTGTCTTAGAGATGAAATCTTGTATTTGCCATTGCCTATTTCAGTTACAGTAACATTTGTATAATTATTTTTATAGTTTCTAAGTTTTGCCCCGGCCTGGCCAAGCTTCATTTGAGTAATATATGTAGAAGTGTTTGTCTCAACATCCTGTGTTGTTCCATCCGGTTTTACTACCTGTCTTATGATTTTAGCGCTCGGAGAATACATTTGAGCTATTTCCGGGCTGTAATTATTTGCAGCACTTACATAATGATTAAAGAACTTTTCTGCATCTTCCTTATCGCTAGCAAGCGCGGATAATGTTATAAAAGATAATGCTATTATTGAAACCAGTGTTTTTTTCATTTTTCTCCTCTTCTATACGTCGGGTAAATCGCCTTTTACTTCTGCAATTGTATCACAGCCGAGATGGAAAATCTTGTGCAGACCGTCTACGGCATCTTTTGCTCTGTCGGCATCTACAATACAGCTGATTTTAATTTCACTTGTAGAAATCATCTTTATATTTATACCTAAATCCGCTAAAGTTTTAAACATCGTAGCGGCTATACCGGGTCTATCAATCATGCCTGCACCAACAATTGAAATTTTTGCAATTTTATCATCAACAAATACGTTGCTGTAATCTAATCTTTTTTTGACTTCTTTAAGAATTTCAAGGGTTTTATCTAAATCACCTTTGTCAATTGTAAATGCAATGTCATTTGTATTTAGGTTTTTTCTTGCATAAGATTGTATAATCATATCAACAGATATATTTTCTTTAGCTAGTCCCTCAAAAAGAATAGCAGCAGTTCCTGGGTGATCTTTAACATCACATACAACAATTCTTAATTGAGACAAATCTGAAGCAACACCTGCAACGGGTTTGTGTAATTCCATATCATCAACTCCTACAATTAAAGTTCCTAAATTATCAAGTTTAAACGTACTTCTTACCCTTAGAGGCACGTTGTACTGTTTGGCAGTTTCTACAGCTCTCGGGTGTAGAACATTAGCTCCTACTCTTGCAAGCTCAAGCATTTCTTCATAAGATATTACATCCAATCTTGATGCATTAGGTACAATTCTCGGGTCTGTTGTATAAACGCCTTCGACATCAGTATAAATATCACACCTTTTAGCATTTAAAGCTCCCGCTAATGCTACGGCAGAAGTGTCAGAACCTCCACGGCCCAAAGTTGTGATTTCTAAATCATCTGTTACACCTTGAAAACCTGCAACAACAACTACTTCACCCTTATTAAGATGACTTTTTATTTTATCTGTCTTTATATTAATAATTCTTGCTTTTGAATGCACTTTTTCTGTCATAATCCCGACCTGAATAGCATTCATGCTGACAGCTGGACACCCTTGAGCCTGAAGAGCCATTGCAAGAAGAGCAATAGAAACGCCTTCGCCTGTTGATAGGAGCATGTCCATCTCGCGAGAAGAAGGATTTTCAGAAATCTCTTTTGCCATTTTTACAAGATAATCAGTTGTATGGCCCATAGCAGACACGACAACTACAACATCATTTCCGGCATCTCTTTCCTTTATTACAGCATTTGCTACATTTTTAATTTTTTCAATATCAGCAACTGATGTGCCGCCGAACTTTTGTACTATTATACTTTTCATAGTTACCTGCAATATTTTCTTCTACATTATATAAATAAATTGCTTCTTTTACAACAACCAATATTAACTTTTGTAAATATTTGATATTTAAACTAGCAAAAAGATTTTTTACTTGTTTTACGATTTATACATACTAGAAAAGAAATATAAATAAAAAGGAGTCGTGACGTATGAACATTAATGCAACAGAACTTTTGTTATTAAACAAAAAGCTAAAATTTGGCGAGGGTGCAGGGGTAAATAATAAAGAAGTTGAAGAAGGTACTAACCCTGTATCAAATCCGAATGTAACTTTACCGGTACCCGAAGAGAACAAACCGCAAACAGGCTTAAATGCTTTGGTGTTTCAAGGACTAAAAAATGTTGTTGATAACCCTGATTTGGCAACAACAGCTGGAACTAACCTTGCTTTTATGAAAGAAACTGCTCCTGGGACTACCGGAGAAAAAGCAGCAAATGAATACGTAGCTCCTTATAAATCAAATATAGCATTCCAGGGCGGAAAATTTAAATCTTTAGCATTGGGTGCAATGATGGCTTTAGCAACATTAGGAGGTGTCTCATCATTAACATCTTGTGATCCATATGAAATTAATCAATCTGTTGAGGTTGATATGTCCGCTATTATGGATATGGTTAATCAGCTTACATCAATTCTTAATGAAATGAAAGAACAACAGCAAATAACAAATGACCAGATGGCTCAAATGAATCAGTATATGCTTCAATTAATTCAACTTGTTCAAGATGGTCAAATGACTGCTAATGAATTTTATCAACAGATGTTTAATTATATGATTGTTAATCAAACTAATCAGGAAATTATTATTGAGCAGTTGATTCAAAATGGTAAGACACAAGAAGAAGCCAATGCATTGATACAACAGTTAATAAATGATGTTAATGCAGGAAGAATATCAGCAGAAGAAGCTTGGAAAACTATTCAAGAGCTTTTAGGTGATATTAAAGGAATTCTTCAACAAGCTCTTAGTGATTTCAATAAGTTCTATCAGGATTATATGACTAAACAGGATGAATTGATTGAAACAAATAAACAAGGTTTTGAAGAACTTATCAGTCAGGGAAATATTACGAATGAAACGCTTCAGAAAATGACCGAGCAAAACGATAGTCTGATTTCACTTTCTAATAAAGCAAGTGAAGAAAGACAAGCCATTAAAGAAGCGATTGAACAGGCAAATCTTGACAGCAATGCTAACTTTGAAACAGTGGTTTCAACTCTGAATATGAACAAGACAGATATAATTAATGCAATGATGAAGATGGGCTACACGCAAATTCAGGTAGAAAAAATGAATGCTGCTCAAATTATTAAAGCAATTGAAAAGAATACCCAAGCAACAGAGGTAAGTAATCAAATGTTGAGCGGTATTACTAAGTTTGTAAGTATTTTACCTGGAATTTACCAGAACGGTCAAATTACAAATGCACAGTTAAATCAAACAAACCAACTGTTAACAAAGGTTATGAATTATGTAAAAGTTCTACCTGAAATGTATGCAAATGATAAGATTACTCAATCTCAGCTAGAAGAGTTCTATAAATTGTATCAAGAAGCTCTTGAATCTGATGGTGAATTTAATGCTCAAACATTAGCAAAATTAGAAGAACTTGTTTCTAAACTGGAATCAATTGAAGGAACTTTAGAAAATATAAGTCAAAAACTAACTGATATGATAAATGACTTTAAGGCATTTAGAGATCAATATACTGATGATAAGAAAAAAGAATTTGAAATGTTGGGTTCAATTGTTGTAGATAATAAAATCCAAACAGCACAGTTAGCATTGATTCAAGAAAAACAAAAAGACATGGCTGAAAGTCTTGAAGGTATTAAAGCAAATACTGATACGCTTCTAGTAATTGCAAAAGATGATACCAAACATAAGGAATTGATTGATGCAATTAAGGATATTCAAGCTGGAGGCAGCAGTGACATCGATTATCAAAGACTTGAAGATATGTTTAAGCTTATGGGTATGACAATAGCAGATGCAATCAATATGTCTTCTTCTGAACTTCAAGCAAAAATTGAAGAGTTCCAGAAAACATATATTGAAACTGAACAAAAACAGTTAGAAGAAATGCAGACAATTAATGCAAAATTAGATGATTTGTCAATCTTTGCTGGACTTTCTAAAGATGAAATTGTTAATGCCATCAATGATGTAACAAATGCTGTAAATAACGGTAATACTGATATAACAAACGAAATCAAAAATCTTCAAGAACAGCTTGACAAATTGCAGGCAGCAGTGGATGCAATGTATAAGGCAATTGGTGAACAATCACAAAAAGTAAATCAATGGTTATCCCAATTTGATTCTAAATTTAACAATGCATTAAGCTTATTAAGCAACATTGATAAAAATATGAGCACAATCATATCAAATCAGACAATTGCTAATAAGTATCTCCAAAACTTAAATAATTCCGTTGAAGAGTTAAAAATTGCGATTGAAGAAATAAAAGTTGCAATAGATAACGGAAATGGCGGTTCTTCGATAACACTGGATCAGTTAGAAGAGTTATGGCAACAACATGATGAAGCTAACTACAATAGATACAAAGAATTATTAGAAAACCTTGATATCAATGTTGATATTGATACAACAACAATCGAAGGATTGTTAAACGAAATCAATAATAAGATGGACGGTATTAATGATAATTCAGCTATCTTAGATCAAATTTTAGACCTTCTAAAAGGTATTGATTGGACAAAACCTGATTACAGCTCAAAACTAGACAGAATAATAGAAATCCTTGAAAACTTTAAGTGTAACTGCGATTGCGGTAACAGCAACGAAGGTATCATTGGAGATTTAGAAGAAGTTCTTAGCTAATTAAATAGGCTGGAGATATAAAGAAAGAGGCGGTTTTATTAAAACCGTCTCTTTATATTTTAAAAGAAAACAACCATAGATTCTGTATTATTTTAGCAATTCTTCTTCATTTGTATATTCTTTACCAGTTTGTTTTTTCAGGTTAGCTAAAGCTTCTTGTTTAGTAGAGCCTGTTGCAGTTTGACCATCACAGCCATCCTCTGCTGTATATGTATAATATCCGCTGCCATTACCGACTGCCTGTATTTTTGCTTTACCATTACCGTGAACTTTTACCTTTTTAACTTGAGCATTATCAACTCTATCGCATCCATCGATTTGAGCAGGTAATCTCATTGTTTTAGGAAGATCGCCGCCTTCAAGTAAAGCTTTGTAAGTTTCCTGGTTAAATGTTCCGTCTTCATTATAGCTTAAAGCTTTTTTAAGTCTTCTTATTGCTCCGTCTTTACCGAACATACCATAATCTTCTTCAAGACAAGGATAGAATGCTTTTACGATTTCTTTCCAGGTATCACCGCCTTTTCTTGTGTAAGTAAATGTCGTATCAGTATATTTACCATCAATAGATGCATCGCATTTTTCTTCTTCACAAGGTATTGCCGGTTGTGCAGGTATTGAATCTGGTTCTTTTGCCTCAGGTCTATGAGGGGTTTTAGAAGTTTTGTCAGCGGCATATTTCATCATTCTGCATTCTTCTGGATTGAATTTAGATCCAAAACCAGCCATTTCTCTTAACTTATTCCAGAATTCTTCATGCCAGTTGTCACCGTATGCTTCTTTGTATGTATCAACTAACAGATGAAGTGATTTTACTTTGTCTGGGTTTTTATAAGTTTCGCTGATGTATTCTTTGTATTTTTCAGCATCTGTATATTTAGGATCATTTTTATCATAATCAGAGATTGACATACAAGATTTTTCATCCTTTTCTGTGCCGAGAACCAAAGCCCAGAGAGCATTTGTTAGTACTCCTACTCCGAGTCCTGTTAATGTGCCTAGGAGTCTTTCATCTCTTAGAACTTCTTGATTAATTTTGAGTCCAACTTTCCCATTTGCTAGTTGAATTTTGTCATATTTAATGCCTTGTGTGTCCAATTGGTTTATTAAATCTGTGGCTGCATCTTGGGTATCAATGACTAGATTTACGTCCTGTGTAATTTTTAAATTTGCACTAGTTGTAAGACCTGTAATAGCACCTGTCAGTAATGATGGGAGTCCCATTAAAGCCTTGTTAGCTATTGTACCTATAGATCTATCTTTCTTTTCACGTTTGAAATCACAGAATTCTACAAGTTTTTTTGCTTCTTTTTCATCGACATCTATACCAAGAGATTTAAGGTGACGCTGAACGTTTGTTAGTTCTGCCATTTCATGGTCTTGAGATCTATTTAACTGATAATCAGCACCGACTCTTGTTAAGATTGCATCTGAAAGTTTTGTTAAATCATATGTTCCATCAGTATTTCTTACTATTGGAAGATATGATCTGTTTAATTTTTCAAACAAATCTCTTCCAAGTTGGTCTTTCAAATCTTCTCTGGTGATTTTACTAATTTCTTCTTTTCTGTCTTCAACAGTGTTTTTTCTTCCATAGACTTTAATATCTGTTTTCAACTCTTTTATTGCGTCTTCGAGATAATCATCTCCGCCTTTATTTTGAGCTTTAAGTTCTTTTTTGATTTTGCGGAATGATTTCCCTTCTGTATCAGGAAGCATTGATTCTGTAACAGTTTTTCTGTCATTTTTTGCATATTGTTCTACAAGCTCAAAGGCTTCCTTCGTATAAGATTTATCCCATTCTTTCTTTCCGTCGGCACCTTTATTTTGCAATTCATCTTTAAGGATTTCTACATAAGCTTTGAAGTTATCGCCTTGTTCTTTTACGATACTTGTATTAGCCATTGTAGCTTTAATTCCTTTATATCTTTCTATAAGAGCATCGGCTTCTTTTTTTATCTGATTTCCTTTTGCTTGTTCTACAAGAGATTTTAAAATATCTTTATGGAATCCATCCCAGTTATTAGCGTTCTGTAATTGTTTTTTTGCGCTATCATATATTTTTTCAACGTCCTCTTTTGAATTGTATTCTACGGCATTTACTGTATTAAAAGTATCTTTAACAGCATTTATAAATAATTTATATTCAGGATTGGAGAAATTTTCTTCTAATTTTTGTATTAGTTCTTGAGGCTTAACGTTATTTTTTACCAATGTTGTTACATATTCTTTAACAGCATTTTCTTTGTCATTAGCTTCTTTTTTGTGAGCTCTTTTTTCTTTTCTTGACATAGGATTTGTAGCTGTAGTTGTTACTGGCTCAGCAGTTTTTGTTTCAAGACCGAAAATGTTTTTGTATTCAGTATCTGTAATCTGTCCTTTCTCTAATGCTGAATCAGCATACCCTTTAAAAATTGAAACTTCTTTTTCTCCTTCAATTTTACCGTTTTTGTCTGAATCAGATTGGCTTGCTAATGTCTTTAATACGCCTTCAAGTTTAGAAATATCAATTCCCATGATTATACTCCTTTTGCCTCGTTTTTTACTCGTATATATATAAAGTATTTTGAGGTTCAAGAATTGCGCATGAGCTTTACAAAACTTTACAAAGCGTTAACAATTAGCTCGGTTAATTGAAGTGCACGCTTTGACAGCAGTTCGGCTTTAAGCTTTTTATCTTTTTTACGTGGTAAATCAATCGGCGCTAAAATTCCCCAGTTGGAATTGATTGGCTGAGGAGGTAAGTATCTTAGAGAACCATCGCGCGAGGAGATATGTTCAAGATGTGCTTTATCTGTGATGTAAAAGGTTAGCGCACCGAGCATTGTCTCTCGTGGTAACTCCAGAAGTGGCTTGCCTTCAAGTTTTCTTGCCATATTTATTCCTGCAAGCATACCTGTTGCAATGGATTCGGTGTAGCCTTCTGTTCCTGTTATTTGGCCGGCAAAAAACAGCCCTTGCCGCTCGCGTGTTTCAAGAGTCGGATTTAGAATTTGGGAGCTGTTTATAAAGGTGTTTCTATGCATAACGCCATAGCGGACAATATTAGCGTTTTCTAATCCCGGAATTGAATGAATAAGTTCTTTTTGAGCTCCCCATTTTAAATTTGTCTGGAAGCCGACAAGGTTAAAGAGGGTTTTTGCAGAGTTATCCTGTCTGAGCTGGACTACTGCATAGTTTTCTACACCGGTTCTTTTATCTATTAAACCAACAGGTTTCATCGGGCCAAAACGTAGGGTATCAACTCCTCTTGAGGCCAAAACTTCTACGGGCAGACAAGATTCAAAGTACTTGGAATTTTTATCAACCTGATGCTGTTCAATTCTCGGGGCATTTATTAATATATTATAGAAGTTTTCGTATTCTTCCTTGTTCATCGGGCAGTTAATGTAAGAGGCTTCTCCCTTATCATATCTTGATGCCCAGAAGGCTTTATCAAAGTTTATTGAATCTACTTCTACAATAGGTGCTATAGCGTCAAAAAAAGATAAATGTTCTTCTCTGGTAAACTCTTTTATTGCATCTGCAAACTTGTCGCTTGTAAGGGGGCCGGAGGCAATAATTACGTTTCCTTCCGGAATTTTGGTGATTTCTTCTCTAATAAGTTCAATATTAGGATTTTCCTCTATTCTTTTGGTAACAGCTTGTGCAAAATCTTCTCTTGCAATTGCTAAAGCGTTTCCAGCTGGGACAGAGTTTTCATAAGCGATTTTGATTAATTCTCCGCCGAGGATCTCCATCTCTTTTTTTAAAAGCCCGCTTGCGTTTGTAATATCAGAGGAGCCTAAACTATTTGAACATACAAATTCTGCGCAATCACCGGTTACGTGTGCTCCTGTTGTTTTATCAGGGCGCATTTCGTATAGTTTTACTTTAATCCCTCGCTTTGCTAATTGTAATGCGGCTTCAGATCCGGCAAGCCCTGCTCCGATGATAGCAACTTCCATTAGTACCGTCCAACCTGATTTCTGCCGTGTTCTTTGGCATAGTAGAGGCCTTTATCTGCCCATTCAATCAAATCCTGAGGTGTTTGTGCATTATCAGGGAATGTTGCAACTCCAAGGCTTATTGTGACATTTGCCGTGTCAACGGGTGTTAGATGGAATGGTTTTTCTGCAACTGCTTTACAGATACGATTCGCATTGTTTAGCGCTTCCTCTGCTCCAGTATTTGGAAGAATTATGCTCATCTCTTCCCCGCCGTATCTGCATACGTAATCAGTTGTTCTTGAGTTTTTCTTAAGTGTCTGTGCAACCTGTCTTAAAACTGCATCTCCTGCCTGGTGTCCGTATGTGTCATTAAACTTTTTAAAGAAATCTATATCAACAATTATGAGTGAAAAAGATTGATTATATCTTCTTGCAATATCAATCTGTTTTCTTAGCGTATCCTGGAAGTACCTGTGATTATAGAGTTCTGTAAGTCCATCGATAGTTGCTAATTTATACTGGTATTCAAAATCCTTTGCCTTCATTAAGTATTTAGCAAGGAATGACAGCGCAAATGCCGCCATAATTGAGATTATTGGAAGTACAACCGGTATCCAGAGATTGTATAATTCCATTATGTAATAAGAAATAAATAAATAAGCTATTGTAAATAATGCAGTTGAGAGGAATGCAAACAATGTTGAAGTGGAAAGCATTACAATTCCCCCAACTATCGCAATAACAGCAGCCAGTATTAATATATCAACCCAAAAGTCTGTCTTTAGAATGAAATTATTATCCAGCATATTATTGAAGAATGTTGCATGAACTTCTACTCCGGGATAAACCCCTTCTTGGACAGGAACACTCTTTGTATCGTGAAGACTCATTGCAGTTGTTCCTATGATAATAATTTTATCTCTGAAATCAAATCCGCTCTTAATTCCTTCGTCCATTTCTTTAATTAATTTATACATTGGAACAATTGTATGTGTTCCGCTCGGACCATACCAGTTAAGAATTGCCTCACCGTCTTTTGTAAGAGGAATTTTTGTTCCAAAAGTAAGAAGGTTTGAGTTTTTATCTATTGTAAAGTTATTATCAGGTTCTTGTTTAAGATAGTCAGCACCGGCTTTAAACGTCAAATACGGATAAAATTTGTCTTTATAAACCATTAAAGGTGCTACGTGCCTTATAATTCCGTCGCTATTTCTCATAACATTTGTCATTCCGATATTAACAGTTCCGTTCATTAAGGAATCGAGAATCGGACGACAGTTTAAAAATTTATATTTCTCTTTAAAATTTACATTTGATTTGTTATCCAGATTGACAGCTAATCTTTGAGGTAAAGCAGCCGGAATTCTAACATCAGTTGGCTGGTTATCAAAATTCATTGCAGTATAAATATTAGGATATTTATTCATAGTCTCTGCTAAGTATTTGTCAGCATCTCCGGTTGTTTTTATTGATTTTATAAACATAAGATCAAATATTATCTGCTGCGGTTTCTGTTTTTCAAGATAATTAATCATATCTGCGTAAACATTTCTCGGCATAGGCCATTCGCCGTATTTATCCCAGAGCATTTCAAGGCTCGCATCATCAACCGCAAGAACAACGATATCTTTATTCGGAAGCGGGCGTTTATGTATTACCTGCAAAGCCTGTCTGTAATCAAAAGTCCTATTTTCGGCCACTTCAAAAAACGATACTATAACATTTTTGAGTGTATTATTATTTTGCAAAAGCACAAAACCTATCAACAGTGTTGCCATAACAAGCAATAAGTAGGTTCCGTATATAAACCACTTTGTTTTTATAAGATTTTTCAAACCAAACTCTCCCTGACTTTAACTAACCTTATATTCCAGTATAGTTAATCCGGACTTTTTTTGCAACAAACTTGTCTCTAATAAGCTTTATTTGTATAAAAATAGAAACATCTATAGCCTCATACGCTATTTTAATACTAGGTTACTGGTTTACAAAATGTTTTTGTGCTAAAATTTATACGCACAAAAGAAGGAGATTTATAAATGGCACAAAGAATAGGTGTTGACGTTGGCGGAACCAATGTCAAAATTGCATTAGTAAGCGACAAGGGTAAAATTATTTACTCAAATTCAATTCCGACCCGTGCAGAGATGGGTTATGAATATACAATTAATAGCATGAAAGAGGCTATAAGCGATTTATTGAAGGAAACTAAATTAAAAGCTTCCGATGTAGAAGCTATTGGTTTCGGTTTCCCGGGGCAAATCGACTGCAAAAAGGGTGTCGTAAGATTAGCTCCTAATATCCCTGGCTGGGTTAACATTCCTATAGCAAGTATTATGGAAAAAGAATTCGGAATTCAAACAAGAGTTGATAACGACGTTAGAACGGCAACCTTAGGGGAATTAAACTACGGTGCCGGCGTTGGGTGTGAAAATCTTGTATGTATTACAGTAGGAACGGGAATAGGCTCCGGTCTTGTTATTAACGGTAAACTTGTGCGCGGAGCTAATAATGCAGCAGGAGAAATCGGCCATATTAAATTAAATATGGAAGGCGGCCCGCTTTGCGGCTGCGGAGACAGAGGATGTCTTGAAGCATACGCATCTGGCCCAAGCATTGTTGCAATGGCAGAAGAATATATAAGAGGCGGTAAATCTACAAAATACAGAGAGTTAGCTAATCCTGATATTACACCTTATATAGTAGCAGTTGCTGCTAAAGAAGGAGATCCGGTTGCAAGACAAATATTTAGAATTATGGGTGAATATATTGGAATGGGACTAACAAGTGTTATTAATTTGCTTAATCCGGAAAAGATAATCATTGGAGGCGGGGTGGCTGATGCTGGAGACATACTTCTTAATCCAATCAGAGAAACAATCGCAAAACGTGCGATGACGATTCAAAAAGAAGTTGAGGTTGTTCCTGCGCAACTAGGTAATACTGCCGGCGTTATAGGAGCAAGCTTGTTGATTAAATCTTAGAGGAATGAATTTATAAAATAGAGGTGATTTAAATAAAATCACCTCTATTTTATCTTTTTCCCCAGTTGTTTTACTTGAACCGGAGGAATAAAACCATATTTGAGCTTTTTAGAATTTATTGTATCAACAAGTTTTCTTATTTTCGTATCAAGCCCGAAATCTACAGTTTTTGAGGATTCTATCATCTGAACCATCTCAAGTATCATAGCTTTTACTATTGGTTCATAATTATCCAAATTAGTATTTCTGATTATTGTTGAGAATGTATCTTTTATTCCTTCTATAAAGTTACTGTTTTCTCTTTCACCCACAATTTCTGAAAGCTGAGTAAACTTTTTCATTCTATTTGCAGTAATAAGAGCTATAACCGGATCTTTAACTTCCTTAAGTTTCTGGAATTCTTCGCGGATTTCACGAGCCTTTTTCTGACAGGGTGTATCATGTTTTTCAATCAGTTGTTCGGCAGTTTTATCATCAGCATAAAATTCTCTAATATCATTATTTGAATTGTTTTGTGTAGTTAGAGTAAACATTGCAAGATACTCGGCTGTTTTTTGCTTAACTTGTCTTCTACATTGTATTTAGGCTCATTGAGCTGATTTACTATAGCTTGCTGTTCTTTCTCTACAGAAATCTCATTAAGTTGCTCTACTATAGCTTGCCTTGCCTCCTCTGCAGAAATCTCTTTTACTTTGGGCTCATTTGCCCATTGCTCAATTGACTCTTCAACCAATTCTTGCTGCATTCTTTCACGGTTAATATCCGCAAGAGTTTTAAGATATGTCGTTTGCCTGTCCATACAAGAACAATGACGAAAATTCGGAGTTGATATATAATTCGGAATTATTTTCATATAAAAATCCTTTCTATTATTTCTTCAAAAGTTTCAATAGAGCTTCCGGCTGAATAGTTTGCTTTTTCTTCACAGCCTGCGTGATAATCTTGTCGACCGCATCTGAAATCTGGCCTATAGACATACCTTCCGTATTTTTTGCTAATTTAGCAATAAGTCCGGCAGAAAGCGGAGCCGCAAGAATTGGCAGCCCGTCAAATAATTTTGATATAAGAGTTGTTCTATCATTTTCATTCGGGTTACCTACATGAATAACAGTTCCCATTCTTCTCGGGTTACCAATAATTTCCTGGTTAACCATATCAATATGGTTGGTTGCAGCCATTAGAATAATTCCAGAAGCCGCAGCTGTATTCATTAATTCTTTATAGGTATTAACTTCTTCTACCTGGTGTCCATTTGCATAGCGGGGGAAGAATTTTTCTGCTTCATCAAAGAACAATATTACAGGTTTCTTTAAGATTTTTGATTCCAGCGCAAGTTTGTTGAATATTTCCGTAACATTTCTTGCTACACCGTGTATGTATTCATTGCCGCTTTGTGAATTCTTGCAATAAAGCATCTGTCAGCTCTTTATTGTGCTGATCAGAGCCGTTTCTTTCGCTGCCCATGGAATCAAATTCATCTAAAAACCATACAGAACGTTCTCCGGTAGCTTTAAACTTGTCATTAAGCTGCTGTGCCAGTTTCTTTATAGCTTTTGGCTCTTCATGAACATAGGAAGTTCCGATATCGCTTAATTTTGTTTCAT